>JAXHUD010000152.1:0-4979 GCA_034189815.1 Chloroflexota bacterium | reverse complement strand
CCGCGGTGTCCCTGCATCGCCCGCACTCTTATGTTTGTGGTGCTCATATTATCTCCGCTTCGTTAATGACGAACTTATGTTCTATTATATAGAAATTTTGTTCTATGTCAAGAGGGAAATGCTGATATGATGCCGAAATTAGGAATCTTGGAAGAAACCCTGGACTTGAGCGCAGTTTTCCCAGCGTTAAATTGACACTCTCCTATAAATTGTCATTGCGACAGAGCCGAAGGGGGAGGAAGTAATCTGGGAAGTGATTATTGTCAACATCGCCAGCCCCATACCTTTGTCTTATACCTCTCCCCCTCAGCAGAAAATCGGGAAGTGATCGCAGAGTGTGTTCTGGTGACGAACGCACATAATTCAAATTTTAGCGGTAAAACAGATTGAAGCCCCATAAAAAATTGTCATTATCCAGCAGGGTCGTTCGCTGTTGCAAATTCTGGTGGCTCAGGCCTGGAAAACACATCCAATTAATCGCCCAATTCACCACCAATTCACCAATTATTCTCTTCATCCACCTCGGATTCCGGGTCTCTTTACAACCTCTTAACCTTTAGCTCTTTCCTTCCGGGCGCGATTTATGATATAAATATTCAAATTACAGTCCGCAGCTGAACGAACGCAGCGAGCAGACTCATATTAACAAGGAAATCAAGCGGCTGAGTCTCACCGCAGGGTCGGGTGAGATGACGAGGTGGAGGTTCCCTTCTGCGAAGAAGGCGCTAAACCGGTACGCCGGAGAAAATCGAAAGATCAGCGGATGCCTCCTAGGCCTGAACACGGGTCTAATTTTTCCTTCCCTAGCTAAATGGATGTTCAAAACTGCGTGGTGACACGCACGCCAAAGCAGCCATAGTGAGTGAACCCGGTCCGCCACCATGCAGCCGGGTTGAGTGTGGTAGGTAGATCTGACATACCGCGCTATGGTAATGGATTGATTCGTGTTATGAAAAGGAGTTTATGATGGATAAAAAAGACGTGCTCGCAATAATTAAGGAAGATGGTATCAGGTTTATTTCCTTCCAGTTCACAGACGTCAACGGTGTGGTGAAAAGCGTTGACCTGCCGCTTGGGCAGATCGAATCCGCACTGGACAAAGGGATCTTTTTCGATGGTTCCTCGGTAGAAGGATTTGCCCGGATCCAGGAAAGCGACATGCAGTTGGTCCCCGACATGGACACTTACGCCGTCCTGCCCTGGACTCCGGAAGAAATGAAACGAGCCCGGATCTTCTGCGATATCTATCGCCCCAACGGCGAGCCTTTCAATGGCGATCCGCGCGGCGTGCTCAAACGCCAACTCGCAAAAATCAAAGAGGAACGCGGCTGGATCATGAATGTCGGTCCAGAACCAGAATTCTTCCTGTTCCTGCGCAACGGCGAAGAGACCGTTCACCCGGTGCCCCATGATGTCGGCGGCTACTTCGATTTCTCCGCCAACGACGAGGCCGTCCAGGTGCGTACAGAGCTGATGGCTGCCCTTGCAGAAATGGGCCTCGACATCGAAATGGGCCATCACGAGGTGGCGCTCGGTCAGCATGAGATTGACTTCCGCTTCGGTGAGGCGCTCAAAACGGCCGACAACGTCCTGACGCTCAAATACGCCGTCAAAGCGATCGCCAACCAGCACGGCTTGATCGCTTCCTTCATGCCCAAACCCGTCTTCGGTATCAATGGTTCCGGCATGCACTGCCACCAGTCCATTTTTAGCGCTGATGGCGAGAACCTGTTCTTTTCCAAAGACGATCCCTTCTCACTGTCCCCCCTGGCCTACAATTACATCGGGGGCGTCCTCAAACACGCTCAGGCCCTGACCGCCGTCGTGGCCCCCACTGTGAATTCATACAAACGTCTGGTACCCGGTTACGAAGCCCCGGTCTACATCGGCTGGGCGCAGGTCAACCGTTCCGCGCTGATCCGCATCCCCCAACCTATGTCGGACAATCCGAAGACCGTCCGCCTGGAACTGCGCTTCCCGGATCCCTCCACGAACCCCTACCTGGCCTTCAACGCCATGCTGGCAGCCGGCCTCGACGGGATCGAAAAGAACATGGACTGCCCGGATCCCCTGAACCAGATGAATGTTTACGAATTAACCGAAGAAAAACGCGAGAGCATGGGCATCGACATGCTGCCCGGCTCGCTCTTTGAAGCGCTGACCGCCTTTGAAGCTGACGACGTCCTGAAGGCTTCCCTGGGCGCCAGCCTGACCGACCCCTTCCTTAAAGCCCGTCACGCCGAATGGGAAGCTTTCCGCACCCACGTGACCGATTGGGAACTGGAACGTTACCTGACCACAGCCTAACTCAGATTACCCAGCGGCACGGCCAGGAAAGGCACCAGCATTTCCTGCCGGCTGAGACCCCCATGCCGGCCGTGCATATGGTTGAGGGTGGGCGCCCACCAGAAGTAAGCCTGCCCCTTGGCCACCGCAATCAGATCCCCGATTCTATCGGGGGTCTGTCCTTTAAAAGGCGGCTCGCCAAACAAGCCCGCATCCAGCGCCTCTTTTGAATTCAGCAGCAGGAACTCTCCCGGCCAGGTGCGTTCGATATAGTCCCGAACCTCGTTCTCAGCCCCGGGTTTGAGATAGAAAAACGCCAGTCGGTGTTCACAGGTCGGGTTCATCACCAGGTTCGAGAGTAATTCGGGGTGGTTCACCAGATCATAGCGATGGTCAATCGGGGTCGGCATGGAACCGTGATCGGCGGCCAACAGCAAGATGGTTTCATCGCGGACCTCCGGCGACAGCCGGTCCAGACAGGCCTGTTCAAAGAGGTCCGAAAAAGCTGAGAATTGCAAGGTGACCCGTTGGTCACTCGCGTTGAAACGGTGCATCAGGGTATCCACATCGCTGTAATAAACGTAAACATAATCTCTTTCACCTGCCCGGCCGTTGAGGAAATCCGCCAGACTGACGGCCAGATCGGCCTCATCCACATAAGGCGCTAAATCGACATCCTTCATCTGCATCACGGAAAGGCCCGAATGGGCAATGGAATAATGAATGAAGGTGGTCGGTGTGATCCCGGCGGCTCGAAGGTGCGGTCCAAGCAGCGGCGCATCTACAAACTCGTGAGGGTCAAACCCGGCTCGTGAAAGCCCGCCGACATCGCCGCGCGCCGCAGCCGGTGAATGGAGGATGTTATTAATAATGGTCCCAAATTCTTTCGCCCACATCTCGTAGCCAATAATGCCATGCTCAGCCGGTGGGACGCCGGTCCAGAGCGTGGTCAGCGCAGAGGCGGTCGTGCTGGGGCAGACGCTGGTAATCGGTGAATAAACGCCGGACTGGCGCAGCTTCGCCCAGACCAGATCGGGATCCGATGCCATCATTTTTTCCAGCAGGGTATACCCGAGGGCATCGACAAGGAGGAAAACAACTTTCTTGTAGGGGACATCCAATCCCGACAGGATCGAGGAATCCAGCGGCCCCCGACCAAATGCGGGCGCCCCCAATAGTTCCGTAATGGTGCCGGGGATATTTGCAAGCGATAAGCCATCATAAAAAGGCAGCGTCATGGTTTCATCCAGATGCAGTCGGTCATTCTCCTGATGTCTGATTCGGTCCAGGTTTTGGGTCACAATGTCCGTCATTTTTTTTACTCCTTAGATTGACTTCCTATAATACTATAAATCAGGTTACCCCATTTTGTTGGTTGCACCAGGAGCGACACTTCACTCAAGATTAATCAATGACATTATTGATTACCATAGATACTCTTTTATGGGCGTCATTTCTGCGGACAAACTCTCGAAAAAAAGCGTTGGATGGGAGATTTTTCTACAGCTCAAACGCCATCTCAGCGGCCAGCCAGAATAAATTTTGCCGAATCTCTTTGCGAGAATGCCACCCTCGGCCGTCCCAGGCTTCCTGCAACACGGCGTCACCGCCATATAATATCTGTCCAAATTCCACACCTCTGAACTTTGCGATCGCAAAGAACGCCGCCGCTTCCATTTCCACCGCCAAACAGCCCTCTTCACGATAAGCGGCGGCTTTGGCCACCGTCTCGCGGTACATCACATCCGTCGTCCAGGTCTTTGTGCGCAGGTAATCCAGCCCACGCCTTTGCAGAACACCTTCAACCACCGCCAGCGCGTGGGGGTCCATCGCCACCTCCCGTGAAGGCGGAAGGTAGTGGTAAGACGTCCCCTCATCCCGCAGCGCTGATACCGGCACAAGCAAATGCCCAACCGCGATCTCCCGATCCAACACGCCGCAGCCGCCGCAGGCGATGAATTTCCGGCAGCCTCGGGCAATCATCTCTTCCAGCAGGCCACCCGCCAGCGGCGCGCCAATCCCCGGGTGAAAGAAAGCCAGACGCTTACCATCCACCTCTATTTCATAGAGGGGGTGTTGGCCAATCTCAGACGCAGAATAAGCCAGCACGGTCGCGTTGTGCTCAGCTACCACATCCTGAATCACTTCAGCAAAGAAACAAATCACGCAATGCTCGGGCACATCCATCTTATCAACGACTTTACCAGGTTCCAGGATCGCTTCTGCAGCATTGTCAAATTCAAGGATGGGATATTCATTTCTTTCCATTGTTCAATTACCTTCTATTGATTATTTAGACATTCGGCCCGTTGTAAAAAAATCCGGCTTGACTTTCCGCCTAGTATACTAGGGATTCTGGTAACAACTGCACCTAAATCGTTTCTGGTGTAAAATCAGATCAGACAGCCTAACCATCACAATCAGGTTAAAAATGATGACGGAACCTTCTCCTGAAATTGAACAAAACAAATCCCAGGCCAATGGCCTGGCTTTCGGCGCTGAGATTGATATTGAAGGCGCCGGATTTTCCTTCAGGCCCATTGAGGGGTTTGAATTGGAAATCGATGGCACCGTCTATATGTACTCCGAAGACGGTAACATCGAGGTCAGCCTGGTCGGCGGCGAACTCCGCGAGGGCGTCTCCATTGCGGAGCTCAACGACGATCTCGCATCGGAATTCATGGGAAATTTCG
>JAXHUD010000151.1:0-5428 GCA_034189815.1 Chloroflexota bacterium | reverse complement strand
GAAGTCTTTCGTTTTATTTAATCAAGAAAGTGAGTTATTAATTACGGCACGTTCCAATACTTCACTTCATCGACCCGGACCGTATAGCCCGAGGTGTTGGCATACGCGATCAGGAACCCGGTATAACCGTCCTCCGGCAGGGTGGAGTCGCTTGCTGTTCCGACCTCTTCGCCGTCGATGAAGAAGGTGAAGTTGGAGCCCTTCATCCAGATACCGACCCGGTGGGGGTTATCCGTTCCATCGGCTAGCTGGTCTGCGGGCTGATAGCCTTTGATCTCGTGGATATCCACGCCGGTCGACATGCGGAAGAAACCCCATTGTCCATCGCAGGTCACGCCCATGAAATAAAGCTGGTCGTAATTTGGGCTGCCGGTGGCGCGCACCACCAGGGCGAACCGGTCCGCGCCCGAGCAGTTGGACATGGAGATCGTCGCTTCCACGTAGGCGTTCTTCAACCTGGGGCTGGAGACGTACCAGGAGTGCCAATTAGGGTTCGCCCTGGCGGTCATGTTCAGGTAACCATCTTTGGTTTCGAAAACGGCCTGGGTGTAATCGAAGTCCCAGGGGCTCGAAGAACCGTTGAAGTCTTCCGTCCAGGCGGGAGAACCAAGCTGCCGGGCCGGGTCTTCCTGACTGACGGTGGCGGTGGGTGTCACTGTGCCGGTGGCGGTTGCCGTGGGGGAGCTCTCAACGGGTGGTTCAGTCTCTTCAGGGGGCGCTTCTGTCACGGTCGGCGGTGCGACGGCGGCGGTTTCCGTCAGCATCTTTGCCACCTGGGTGGCGACGATGTCGGCGGTGGGTTCCGGGCTGCTGCCGGGCATATTACATCCGGCCAGGATAAATGCGGTGAGCAGTAATAGGCTGATCGTTAGAATGGTGCCTTTTTTCATATTGTCCTCCAGGGATTGGCGCCTGTGAATGATGCTTTAATTATACGTATTGGGGATTTCAGGCGCAACTGATCTGATGAGTATTGGTTAATAGTATAGACAATGTACGGCGCCACTTTTGGGGCAGGGACAAAGTCATGTATAATGACGGTTGATATTCACAAACAAAAAGAGGAAGAAATTATGGATATTTTTAAGAAATGTTATGACTACTCCATCGTCAAAGAGGCCAGGGAATCGGGCATCTACCCTTACTTCATTCCCTTGGATGAGAATGAGGGCACCGAGGTAATTTTTGAGGGGAACCGTGTCATCATGTGCGGTTCTAATAACTATCTGGGTTTGACCACACACCCCAAGGTGCGCCGGGCTGCTATTGATGCTATCGAGCGTTACGGTACAAGCTGCACGGGGTCCCGATTCCTGAATGGGAATATGACCCTGCATGAGAAGCTGGAATCGCAGATGGCCGAATGGGTCGGGAAGGATGCCGCACTGGTGTTTTCCACTGGTATGCAGGTCAATCTCGGCACGATCAGCGCGATGGTGGGACGGGGTGAGATCGTGATCCTCGATAAGGAGGACCACGCCAGCATCGTGGACGGTGCATTCTTGAGCAGCGGGAAGATCGAACGCTTCCGTCATAACGACGTGGAACACCTGGAACGGGTCTTCGCCAGCCTGCCGGAAGACCGCGGTAAGCTGCTGGTGGTTGATGGTCTCTTCAGCATGGAGGGCGACATTGCACCCCTGCCGGAGATCGTCCCGCTCTGTGAGAAGTATGGCGTGCGCCTGATGGTGGATGACGCCCATGCGATGGGTGTTTTGGGCGATGGTCACGGCACAGCCGCTCACTTCGATATGACCGATGATGTTGATTTAATCATGTCCACATTCAGCAAATCTTTTGCCTCGCTGGGCGGTTTCATTGCCGGTGAAGCGGACGTTGTGGATTACATCAAACACAAGGCCCGCAGCCTGATTTTTAGCGCCAGCATCCCCGCTGCTAACGCGGCAGCGGCAATGGCGGCGCTGCAGGTGATGAAGGAAGAACCGGAACGGATCGAACGGGTTAATGAGATCGGTGCAACGATGCGCCGGGAATATCAGAATTTGGGTTTTGATACCGGAGACAGCGTGACCCCCGTGATCCCGATCATCATCGGCGATGATGAATTGACCTTTATGACCTGGAAGCTGCTTTTTGAAAATGGCGTCTTCGTCAATCCCGTAATCTCCCCCGCAGTCTCCCAGGGGCGTCAATTGCTGCGAACAAGCTATATGGCGACCCATACTGATGAACAGATGGAACAGGTATTGGAGACCTTCGAGAAGGTTGGCAAGGAACTGGGTTTGATATAAGCCCGATTTCTTAAGAATATAATCTTAAAATAGAACCTCCCGGGATTGTAATAATCTCGGGAGGTTGCTTTTGCGGTATTGTGGTCAACTTCAGGGATTATCCCAATAGCGGATCTGGTCCGCCCAGAGGGTCATATCATCCGTGTTGGCGCCGCCTACGAAGATCCCGAACACGCCTTGTGAGTAGGTGTTGTTCTCAATCTCGTCCACCTTTTCACCGTTGATATAGAGAGAGATCGTATTGTCTTTGGCCATGACGCCAAGCGTGTTCTGTATGTCGGCGCCCTCGTTGATCTGGTCGCTTTCCGTCCAGTTGATCAGCCAGGTCATATTGGGGGCGTTCCAGGAGCGCAGGTTGTATTTGCCATCGCAGGAGACCGCGAAGAGGTAGCCCTGATCGGTACCCGAATCACGCGGGGAGCGGAACATCAGACCGTAATGGTCGCTGCCAGAGCATTCCGGGGATTGTAGTTTCGCTTCCAGATAGAAATTGGCCGGGTTGGCCCAGGTCAGCCGCCAGGCATCATAAGCCGTCTTGGTGATGATCTTCATGTAGCCATCTTCATATTCAACGGACGAATATTCATCTTCGCCCGTCGCCCAATTATCGCCGTCATCCATATCGTCAACCCAGTCAGGTGTCCCAAGCGTGAGTGCAGGGTCGCTGTCGGAGAGAGTGGCCGTTGGCGTAAGGGTTGGCGTATTTGTAGCCGTTGGTTCAGTGGTCGCTGTGGGCTCTTCAGCCCCTGGGGTGACGGTGACGATGGCGCTGCCAGGCTCAGTTTCATCCGGCTCCGCGTCCGTGGTCTGACCTTCCGGCGTGGGGGAGATCAGGATCTGCACCGGGGTCCCCGTGAGGATTTTGGCGATCTCAGTTGCCATGCTGTCGTCACTTTGCTCGCCGGGATCATTTGTAGCCGGCATGTTACATCCTGAAAGTACCAGAGTGAACATAATGGTGAGAATGATTGTTAATTTCTTCATAATTGGACCATCCGTTTCTATGGTTGGTTTGTATTACCTGTTTAATTGACGTGCTCTAGGGTATAAAAGTTCCCTTGCCTACAGTTTAACACACCTGAAGCACAAATCAGGGTTAAGGGTGCAAGTTTTTGGCCAGTTTTGGGCCTTTTGGTTGTGCCTTTTTGTTGTTTTCTCCTTCCTTTGACATGGTATAATGCCCGCATGGGTCAGGGCCTGTCACCCACATGACGGCCGGTTTTGTTTTAAATCAGGAGAATCGAACCCAGAATGGAAGCCTTACGCTCACTTTTTTCAGTGTTATATCTTATTTGGCCGTTGACGGTGCTGTTTGGCCTGCGGGTCCTCTTTCGGCGTGAAATAGCATTTTTTGATCGGGTGAAATTCAGCATCAGGCGGGTCTTCCTGGGTTGGCTCGTCTGGGCCGCGTTCATGATAATGCTCTGGGTGCAAGAAGGTAAACCGGTCAGTCTGATCCCTGAGCCAATGGACACCATTCTCTTTTTTGGCCTGGGCCTGGTCACCGGGGGGATTACGATTGCATTTTGGGTGAACCAATGGCGCAATCGGCGGATTCGGCTTGAGGACGCACAAACCCTTTCCGACCTGATGGCAATGACGCCGCAAGATTTTGAAGCTTATATCGCTGCTTTATTTGAGGCCTATGGGCATGATGCCCATGTCACCGGCGGCAACGGTGACCATGGTGTGGATGTCTGGGTGACGACCGATCAGGAGAGTCGCTGGATTGTGCAGTGCAAACGCTACAGCGGATCGGTGGGGGAGCCGGTCGTGCGGGACCTATATGGAACGCTTCTGCATGCGGAGGCCCAGCGCGCCTATCTATTTACGACGGGAAGCATCACCAAACAAGCCTATGACTGGATTGGAGAGAAACCGATCATACTTTATGACGGCGAGGGCCTGGTACGGCTGATCCGAACCACCCGAAATGCCAAGACGAAAAAACAGCTTTAGCGTTTATTGACTTGATCGGCGATCTGCTGGATCAGACGCTGGACCAGCACGCCGTGGGCGAGGTTGGGAATAAAACTTCCTTCGGGGTTGCCGCCCAGGAAGAGATAGTGGTTATGTAGCAAAGCGCGCAGCCATCCGGAGGGGACGTAATCGGAGGGGAATTTCGAAGCGGGTAGATAATCGCTATTAACCTCATGTCTGCGCCAGCTACCACCAGTCCGGAAGCTATGGTAACAATCCGGTTGGGCGGTGTCGAAAAGGATCGAACCTTTCGTGCCGTGCAGCTCCAGCTTCAACTGGTCACCGGTGCCTGCCGTGATACGGCTGGCGGTCATCGTACCGATGGCCCCAGATTGGGTTCCCTCCATCAATGCAATTGTACAGAGGTCTGTTTCCGCCGGGACGTCTGGGATCTGACCGTTGGTGACGCTGACATCCCGTACGGTCAGATCGTCGCCGAGGAAGGCCGTCAGCAGGCTCAGGACATGCGAACCCAGGTCCACTGCTGCGCCGTTGAGCGGCATCGGCGCCAGGCGACTGGTGCGCTTCTGGCGATAGTCCGAGCTGAGGTAGCTGCTGTGTAGGTATTCGGCCCGGAAATGGACCGGTGCGCCAAACTCGTCGGACTGCCAGTGGGCCAGGGCTTTGCGAATGGGGGACTTCTGCAGGAATTGGAAACCCATCATCACGAATTTGTTGTGGCCTTTGGATAATAGGGCTCCTAATGTCGCGAGTTGTTCACTAGTAGCGGCGATTGGTTTCTCACTGTAGATCCGCTGAATCGTGGGATGCTCGAGGGCATTGACGATCTGCGGCGTGTGTGTTTCATTTGCGCCGAGGAGATAGACCGCGTCCAGATCGTCCCGCTCCCAGACAGCGTCGGGCGAGCAGGCTTCCTCGAAGCCGTATCGGCTGGCAAAGGATTCCCTGTGGGCCTGTGTGGGTGATGCGACGACCACACGCTCGATCTCAGGGGCGTCCTTGTAATAATGTTTGAGTGAATCGAGGGCAACGGCGTGTGCGCGGGCGATGCCGCCTGAACCGAGGAATGCGATACGGATTTTCTTTGTCATGTTGATACCTCTGAGTAAATCTATGAAAAAACCGCCTATTAAATTGGCGGTTTTTGTGAAGTCGGGGCGCTGGGATTTGAACCCAGGGCCTCTTACACCCCATGCAAGCGCGCTAGCCGGACTGCGCCACGCCCCGATTTCAGA
>JAXHUD010000150.1:0-5515 GCA_034189815.1 Chloroflexota bacterium | reverse complement strand
CCAAGCATGAGCGCTGCGGCGATATCATTACTGGCAGCACGTCGCACTCTAACGCTCTCCTTGCTGCCGGTATCGGATGATATGGTCAACAATCTGCCGAAATTGGCAATTGCAGTCTCCAGCACCACACTGACACTGGGCGACGGACTTAATGAATCAAGCGCGTTATTAATTTTCTGGGCTACATTATCCTGTATTCCACTGATTGTGGCAGGCAATGCTGGAGGAATACTCAAATCGACGCTAACGAACTGGCTGTCATCCACTGAAATATCAAAACTGGTCATCCCCGCTGCAAACAGGCTCTCCAATGCCGCCTTCATTGCGGCGCCGTCGGTTCCGCCAGCAGGATTGCTCAACGGATCACGGAGTGGGCGCCGGGAATTCGAAAACCCGGTCACAACGCCAGTGGAGTTATAAACCGAGGATGTATCGTCTGGATCCCCCTGCGATGATTCAACTTCAAGCTTGATCAGTTGCGAGCTACTAGTGACAAACCTGGGCGCAAACCGGGGAGAAGTCGGGTTCATTGACAAACCGGTATACCGTTCAGTCTGCACTACCCTGCCACCCTCTTCATATATCACATCAAGATTGAAAGTATCATTCGGGCTGGCAGTATCGTAATCAACGACCAGCCTGATGGTATTCCCCCACTCACCCTTGTACTTTGCTTTGGCAGTAAGCATTGCAGTACCGCCGATATCATGCAGGTTAACAGCGGCATTTGTTGCCCCGGGAGCCAGGCGCACAACATAACAGTCTGTACCACCATTACCGAAAAACTGCCTTATACTTTGAGCCAGGTCGCTTTTCGGGTGAGGCTCACCAAACCATCGCTCATAGTCGGCCAGACTCAGGATGCGAACGGCCTTGTCGACAGGTCCCTTACTGGCGCGACCAAGAAAGGCAGCAATTGAAGTGGATACAGAAGTGATGGTACGTACGCCGCTGGGCACTTCCTGTACATAAACACCGGGATAAGTTGGTGATACGGGCATCGCTATATCTCCTGACTATAAATAATATTGGGTATTCTATTACACTTGAACACGAAAACAGTTAGCCGGGCTTTCTGTTTACTGCCACACGAATCATCTCCGTCAATTCAACCGGACCTGGATCATCGACCAGTATGCACAGTCGTTTCCCATCACCGACCAGTCCGGCAATAACCATGGAAGGATGTTCGTCGAGTAATTCATGACAATGCTCCGGAATACCAGAAGAAGGAAGATCAACGATCACAACGTTGAAATCGTATTTCTTGACGAGCTGCAACACCTCTTCCTGGCTATCGGCTCGCTCTATCATTTCCACATCCAGATGATTCTTCATAACCTGCTCTACAATATCAGCAAGCACACCCGGCCTCGTCCCTGCCAGCAAACAACGGATTTGAGTCATTGAACACTCCTTGGATCCTAGATACAAAATAGGGCACATCATCCAGACGATGAAATGAACCGTAGGAGTGAAAATTGGCGCGCCGGCACCTGGAGAAAAAGTACTGGAAAGGAAGAGCTATCAGTACCGGGCTTCTAGATCCAAGGATCTAGATATCGAGTTTGATATCTGGCCCTTCAACATAAGAACGGCCTGGGTACGACTGGTGGCGCCGACCTTGACCAGTATGTTGTGGACATGGTTTTTGACTGTTGACAGTTCGATGCTCAAATCGCGTGCAATTTGCTTGTTAGACAAACCACGCAACAGCAGGTCTGCGATCTGTTTTTCCCTGCGGGTCAACGGCTCACCGGAAAGTTCATGTGCTGAGGGCTTGACCTGACTATCGAACCCTGGCGGGCTGTGTAAATCATTCTGTTTGGCAAGTGCTTCGACCTTGCGAAACAGAAAGTTGGCAAGATGTGGCGGACAGTGAATTTCGCCTCGCAGTGAGTTTTCTATCGCCTTGAGTAGCTCTTCAATGGAGTCTTCACGTGCGACATAGCCGATAATCCCCGCCTCGGCACAGGTATGGATATGTGTCGCATCCTCCGGGACTGACAAAGCAACGATCCGGATGCTCGGGCAATTTGAGGCGATCTGCCTGACCGCCTGGCAGCTGTCGTGCAAGCTCATATCCAGCAGCACAACATCCGGGGAATACTGCTCAATCGCGTCAATCCCCTTCCCGACCGAATCGGCCACGGACAGTGTAGAAATACGCCCTGAGTGATTGAGAATTTCAGCAAGGCCATCGGCGTACAGGCGAATCTCGGAAATAATTATCAGCCGAATCATAGGGCGATCGCTGACACGCTCACGGCGTAGATCCAAAGTACGGGATAGTGGTTCGAAGTTCTCGAACCCGGGGACCGTTGTAAACTGATTAATCGGGGCAGCCTTAACATCCGTGTTACCTCTGGAGGAATCCCTAATTTTATAGCCGAATGTGTTTAGTGTGTCCAGATTTGAAGTGCCGCTTATTTTTTTTGATTTTCAATCAATCATTTATCAAAAACATTCATGTTGTAGTGCTATTTTTTTAACCAATAACACCGGTGATGCCCGATGATAACGGTGATAATTTCTGGACTGATTCCAGATCTGGTCAACTTTGCGCATCGACTTGATGCACAAGGACGACCCCTGCCCGCCGGCAATCACCACCCGATTGGTTCACAATCCGTGCAAGCGACTATCGGATGCAAAGAACTCGTAAGCGAACACGTTTTGTACCGCCACCAGGGGCTGTTGTGGCGGATAACCGGGCTCATCGGGACGTGTCGCCTCACTGACGGCATTGGCGCAGACTACGGCTGAACGCGCGGCTTCGTGGATCATGATACTGGGCAAATCTTCACCACATTGATCGTGAAATGCAGCCGGGCATAGATGGGTCGCTTCACTGGTCGTACCACAATCGGTAAAGGCGCAGGCACCGATCCGATCCCGGAAGGCAACACCATTGCAATAGACACTCTGTTCTGTATTGCAAACAATCATGTCATTTTGGTCCATCTGCCTCAGACGCGCCACAATCCGCCGGTATCGTACCCGTAATGCCTCGATATTCCGGGATGTCAGATTCGGGCCAAAATGGGCCTCCAGTGCCGCGGTTTGATCGGCACTGGCCGTCCCGTTCTGAATCGCGTTAATTGCCCGCAGTGCGGCCTGGGCACGCATCAGACCACTTTGCAACGCATGCTGGATGATCAGGTTAACCATAAACAAAGGAAGATCCAGTCCCAGGCTGAAAGGACTGCAACCCCGGTAGCGCATCGGCTCCGGCTCACCGGGCAGCCCCTGCTGGACCTGGCCGGGGCCGGGCCTGGTGCTGAATAACCGGTTTGACCGGCCCTCTCTGAAAGCCATCAGCCCCCTGCTGCACGACATGGGTCAACTCATGCGCCAGCAAATGTCGTCCGCTACGGGACTGGGGCGCGTATTCACCACTGGCAAACACGATGTCCCTGCCCATGGTCATAGCCCGCGCACCGAAAGCACGGGCCGAGCGATCCGCCTGCGAATCGGTATGCAACCGAACCTGACTGAAATCCCGACCGAAACGCATTTCGAAATCCTGACGTATGTTGTCGGGTAACGGTTGGGGACTGGCTGACAGCGGTAGCGGATCCGTGTGGGCGGTACCCGCCACGTCATCCGACGATGCCGTGTGAGATTGCGATATGTTGACTCCCCCGCCCCGCACAGCCTGACATTCCGGACAGCTACCCCCGCAACTACAGGTGCGCTGCAGAGTGTTCATGGGGGCCGCCGTCACACGATCAGCAACCCGGTCCGCTTCCTGTTCATAAATATCATCGGGTCGGCCGATTTTCAGTTTGGCCTGGGCGTAACGGGCACGTCCAGACCATGCGGTGCTATGTCGTTCGGAGAGAATATCAAACATGCTATCAGTATAACCTGCCACCCCGAACAATCTATCAAACCAGCCTGCTCATCAAATATTCCGTCTGCAAATGTACTATTTATATAGAAGAATCAAATAACCTGCCTGTGTAACCAATATCACGCTCACTAGCGCGAATTTACAGTATATTCTGTCAGACACGTTGTTGAATTACTCGGTTTGCTCGTTATCGCATTACATACGATGAGAGCTTTTTACTTAATTTGGCGTCCACAAGGGGATTATCTCGGGGTCGGTCGCTCTCGGCATCCTGCCTCCCACGACATTAGTCCTTCGCTGGACGTCATCCCCGGCCCCTCGTCCTTCGGGCGCACTGCATGCGACCACTAAATTGTCGGGAACCATTTTGAACAACTGCGCGAAGTGACGTTGGCCCGAAGGGCGAGCCACAGGGATGTAGCGAGTAAATCGACTGGTCGCTCCCGGCATCCCTGCCTCCTACGACACTAGTGCATCCCTGTACGTCGTACAGCCGATTTGTCGAACCCCATATTCTGGTTCGAATCGCTAAAACGATATTCAATAAGAAAGGGCCCTGACGGGCCCTTTCTTATTGAATATGGCGTCCCCAAGGGGATTTACGGTGTACATCCCTGTACACCGCCCTTCGGGCCCGTGCCGCTGTCGCGGCACGGTTCAAAACCGAGTCGCTCACGGCATCCCTGCCTACCGCAACATTAGTGCTTCCCTGCACGTCATCCCGGCGATTTTGTCGAACCCCTGGGTTCTCATCACTTTTGTATAACTGCAAATAAAAAAGCCCGCAAAAAGCGGGCTTAGTTATTTGGCGTCCCCAAGGGGATTCGAACCCCTGTTGCCGCCGTGAAAGTTCTTATTTCTATATCTTTATAGATTTAAGTAGACAGTTAACACGTTGAAATTAATAAAATTCTGTCTTACTCTGTCTAGGTAAATTGATGGTTGTTTTCCGTACTTTTTCCGTACAGGGGTTTCCGGTGAAACACGTCCGCAACAGGATCGACACAAAGACAGCACGTGAGAAGCTCTCGCCGCGTCGCGAGCCGTATTGGTACAAACTCCAGCAGGGCTGTTATATCGGCTACCGCGCTTCGACAAAATCAGGGGGGAGCTGGGTTGCTCGGTGGCGTGATACTGACGGCAATCAGCATTATGAATCGCTCGGTCCCCTCTCTCACGTATCTGATACCGAGCGTTTCGACGAAGCCCAGCGACAGGCCCGGAACTGGTTCCGGACCCTTGGTGGCGCAACCCTTAGTGGGTACACGATCAAGCACGCCATTGATGACTACATCGAACACCGCAAGATCAACAATGGCGCCCTATCAGCAACTGACGCACGGCAGCGGTTATATAAGCACGCCGTCCCCTCCCTTGGTGATATCAAATTAACAAAACTGACCATGCAAGATGTCACCAGGTGGCGGGATTCCCTGGTCAGGGTTTCCGACGATGAAGACGACGTGAGAAAGTCCAAGGATGGGGCAAACAAACTGCTCAGCACACTCAAGGCCGCCCTTAATCTCGCCTATCGAAAAGATATCATCGGCACAGATAAAGCCTGGCGGCGGGTGGCGGCATTCAAGGATGTTGGCGCAGCACGGAAAGTCTTTTTGTCAGATGAACAGATCCGGGCACTCTATCATTCGACAGAAGGTC
>JAXHUD010000015.1:19339-26601 GCA_034189815.1 Chloroflexota bacterium | reverse complement strand
TGAATATGTATTATTGGGAATGCGTGGTCATATCAAACGTATAACTACTGATCCCATTTCCCAGGTACTCTTTCATCCTCGTCTAGGTCACTCCGAGAAACCCCCAATTGTTAGGGATCATTTAGTAACATTATTTGGTGATTTGACTAGAGTTGAATTGTTTGCTCGAAACACATCAAAGGGCTGGGATGTTTTTGGGGACGAAGTAGAAGGAAGTATTGATTTGGCTTAATTGACAATTAAAATAAAAAGAATTTTAAAACTAGTAGGATGTGTCCTTATTTGATAAATCCTAGTATAAGTTATCCTATTGATTAAATTTCTTATACGGAAGTTTAATCAAACTCAATAACATCAATTATTTCCTCCTCTGGCGTTTTCGCCAAATCAAGGAGAACTTTTGGACGTCTTGGGCTTCCGTCAGAATTTCTAAAGCCTTCTTGAAATGAACCCGCTCTCACCAATGTATTGTCATTTATTTCTAAGAACGCAATCTTTTTAAGATCAAAATTTGTTTTTCTTAAACGAGACGGCGCTTTTCTTTTTATTCTTTCTTTCTCATATTCTGAGATTTTCCCCTTTAATTTGTCATGCCAAATCTTAAATGACATTTCTTCATCATCATAAGTTGCAACACCCAATGCGAGAATCAAACCAGTACATCCATAATCCCTTATCGCTAGAGATATTGCTTCACTATCGTTCGTAATTAATTTACTACTTTTGTTGGTTGGGTGTGCTTTGAAATCCCATGGAACTGTCATTAAGCCATCAAATGAAGAGTTCCCATAAATCGGCTTCTGAAATTTCATTATTGATTGCAATTCCTCTTCGATTCTGAATTCAAAGTAGAATCCAATCCATTCCATTTGTCTCCAATTTCTACTACCATTATTCTTCATGTAGAGAATTGAATCTTTTCCATCCCAATTGGATTCAAAATTTTCTAATAAAGGCTTGATTCTCCGTACATCATGTTCTATCTTTCTCCGGTGCATTTATGACCAATTCCCTTTCTGCAAATATTGAGTTTCTATGAGTATAACTCAACATTTTTGCATAATTCGGGAATAGGTGGTTATTTAACTTATATATGAGTGTTTTCTTATGTTTTACATTTCCAATAAGTTTTCCAGCATTCTTTTTGTAAACTCGATTTTCTACTTCTGATTTTTCAAGTTCCTTAATTAACTTTTCATCAATATTAATTTTTTCCGGAATAGGCAGGGACAAAAGGGTGTTTTTTGTTAATGTCATTCCGCCGTCGTTTATTCTCCACCACCAATACATATAACTGCTATTTAATAGCAAATATGCCAAATCATAATTTTCTTTGTTTACGAAAAATAAAATTTTATCTGATGATCTTGAGACTTGATCTTTAATAGCGGATATAAAATATCTGGGTGTTAATGGTACTTGTAAACAATATTCAGTTGATTCTTGAGTTACTAAATCTTTTAATATAGTTGGGCAATTCTTTACTTCTTTGTAAAGGTTGACTAGTCCCTTATCTATTTTTGGGAATTTCTTTGAACTTAAAGGTGTTTCTGCTAAAAATTCTTCGACCTGAGAAAACAATTCCTTTCTTTCAGTTGATCTCCATCTTATTAGGGGGGTAATTCTATGATCTTTTTCTTTTTTCTCAGAATTTGCAACTATTATTGCTGCTCTTGTGCTATTTGCTCTATTAGTATTTTTTGATCCGAATTTGTACCCTCGAAAAATATTTTGGGGAACATTGTCAAAACAAAATATCTTTAATTCAGAGAATTTACTTAGAAGCATTAAACGTATTACCTCATAGGAGGAGGAATTTGTAAAATTTTGAGGTGTTATTGAGATGAATCCCTTTGTTTCATTTATCACTTTTTCCAGGAAGAAAGCATAAGTATTTTTTGTTAAGGCAGATCTGAATTTGAGATTTGGTTTTGTAACTACATAAGGAGGATTTAATATTGCATAGTCATAGTTTGGAAAATCATTATCTTCCAGGAAATCCATGCATATAAATCTTTTTTCCATCAAATTATAAAGATCATTTTCTTTATTTTGAAACTCTAAAGTAAATAAAACCCTTCCGATAGTGAGAGCCAGGTAATCTTTATCGACAAGGTAAAGGTTATTAATGATAAATTCTTCAGCATCTTTTTGTTCCTTAATTAACCAATACGATAGATTTCCAATACCAGAACATGGATCAATCCATATTCCATTAGCGAAATTATTTGAACTTCGACTCATAAATTTTGATACATCATCTGGTGTAAAATATTGCCCTTTGTTTTCCCGTTTTTCTTGATTTATGTAGGAAAGTGAATATTCATATAGAACGGAAATCTCACCAAATGACAATTTGTGTAATAAGTCATAGTTCAAGCTATTTGAATCCGTAAAGAATTTATTAGATAATATATATGAGAATTCTGATCCACGTTTTTCAACTTTTGTATGCAGTATATCGGCCCAGGTTCGTGCAAGACCTTTTTCTTTTAGTAATTTGTTTATTCTTGAAATCAATTCTTTACTAATCATGTTGTTGTTTTTTCCTTTGTCTTTTCTCATGATTTACTTAGAAAACATTATTTATAGAACATACATACTATTATATGATAAATCTGAACTTTGTCTTATAATTACTGTAATTTCAACAGGAACAATAATGTTATCTCAAATCCAAGATTATATTACCTGTTAGGAATTACACTTTTATCCGCTCGGTCGAAGGTTCGAATCCTTCCGGGCCCACCTTTTAAGCAAATTCGCTTGCGCAATTAACAATTAATGCAGGCGAAATTTGTGTTTAAGGGAGGGAAAAGTAGTATAGCCTATCACGCTCACGCTCATTATCAAGCCTGTTTGGCTTGCGCCGCTTCGCTCATCGGGCTTGACAAGGAGCCTCCGTTCGCGTGATTGGAGCGGCCGCGGACGGACGGTTAAGGTTAAGAAAGAAGCGAAAAAGGTTGCTTGTAAAGTTCTGAATATCCATGTATCATTAGAAGTGAAAGAATGAGTAACCAATACATGTACGCCTTACGTACACTATTGTACGATAAGCGTACATATTTGTCAAATTAAATTGGTAGGTCTTTATGGTTTTTGATAAAATCGCTGATCTTTTTAAAGATTACGGAACCAGGCCGAATAAATTTACTTTACACATGGGGGAACAAATTCGGAAAGCCCGTTTAGAAGCTGGGTTAAGCCAGGAGGAACTAGCTGAAAAAATCTATATGCGCCGACCAACGCTAACAGATATCGAGAACGGAAAATCTGAACCAAATGCAAGCTCTCTAGGGTTGATTACTTTTTTTCTAAAAAAACCATTATCCTATTTTTATCCCCCGCAATTATACGAGGAAGTTGTTACACAGCGGATGGATGATCTTAGTGTCGAAATGCAAATGTATTTTGAAGAAATAGATGGGGATGAACTTAAAGAACTTGCTATTGATTTAATAAAACAGTTTGCGGAATTTGATATAACGGAGTTGGTTGTTAATTCGGCTGAATTAGTTGCGGGTCGCATAGAGCATGATGAGGAAATACAAGAAGTATTAAAAAGACATTCAAAGCGTGGAAAAAAAGAATAACTACATTTAATTCTGTATTGAATTAGGTTGGAATATAAAATCATATGAAAATTCAAAAAGCAAGAGGCTATCGAGAAAATTATCCTAAAGGATTGTTGCCACCAATAGAGTATTTAGTTGAACAGCATTCGTTATTGCAATCCCAATACTTAGGATTTAAATCTCTTATCGAAAAGGATGCTGGTGAAACTGAAATTGATAATTATATTAAAGATAATAAAGCAGTTTTAGCTAATGCATTAAATTTATTTCAAACTGGTCATCAAGGTGCTTGGATATTGCCTCAACAAATGGTTAAACCACCATCGTTAACGCCAGGGCAAAAGCCGGACTTCATTGTAGGAGGAAGAAATTCTGATGGTATAAACTGGTTTATTATTGATCTTAAGGGAGCAAACGAAAATATTTTTGTAGAAAATGGACCAAGAATTTATCTTAGTTCCACTGCGAATAAGGGAGTATTTCAGGTACTTGATTACATAAATGAATGCTCAAGAAGTCAAGAATATTTACGCGACAGATTTGATCTAACTGATTTTCGTGAACCTCAGGGTTTATTAATACTTGGGCGTGAAAGAGAATTGATCAACAATGATCGACGTCGGGACTTAAAAGCAGCTTGGAATCGAACAACAAATGGAAAATTGCAAATTAGAACCTATGATGCGCTTCTTAGAACCTTGGAAAATAGAAATTTTTTGCGCGAAGATGAAAAATAACATCTTGAATATTTCAATTTAAAAATTAAATCGAAGGTTTGAAAAGAGGTTTCTTTTCCATAACCGCCATATTGATTTTTGTTTTTAAATAATCCTTTAGGTTGCCTTCATTCTCCAATAAATTTACAAATTCTTCAAGCTCACACAATACAACAATTTTTCTAGTTAAAGCTTCTTTGCAAGTTGTAATTGCTGGTTCTGTAAAACCTGATTTCGATATTAGTATTCCTCCAGCGTGGCCACGATTAAAAATACTTACTAAATGTGGTGATACGTCTCCTTTTCCCAATGGTTTATTCCACCATTTCATTTCAACCAGATAAATATACCCATCAATTTCTACGACACCATCTATTTGTTCAACAATTCCTTCTTTACTATCTCCGACGATCTCAAAAGCTTCACGTAATAAGATGCTATTTTCTTCAAATAGCCGATTAAGAATTTCTTCTAATAATTTGCCACGCTTTTGGCTTTGTTCTTCAGACATACCAAATAGAGAATAAAGATCATCTTTTATTCTTTTAATTTTAATTTTTTTCTGTTGTATTTTTCTGACCTTCTCATTCTGCTCAGCTTGATGTTTTTTCCTTTCTTTTTCTCTTTCGATATTGATTCTTGTGAATGAATCTTTTACATTAACTACTTGTCGTATATCATAGACAAGTCCTTTAGCTTTATATTGGTCATTGGGCCAACAAATTGAGAAATCTTCAAATTCAGTTACTCTTTTAAGAATTTCTCGTCTTTCTGCTAAAGTTACTTCACCTAGTTCATTAATCCGAGTTAGAGTTTCCTGAACAATTTCATATTTATTAATATTATTTGGATCTGTGTCTAGTCTATACCAAAGATCGTTCATTACTTTCTTCTTGACCCCAGCACCTTGGAAAAAAAGTAGTACATCTTTCTTTGATCGACAAAGTAAAGGTATTGTGTCAACAAGTAATGAAAATAATTCTGGTGGATAATGAAAGGTTGTATCCATATTAAAACCCCAAGATTCTACTTAATGCTTTTTTGTCTACATAGTGTAAATTGTATCATGTCAATCTTGATCCAAATAGGAATTGACCTTTTATCCGCTCGGTCGTAGGTTCGAATCCTACCGGGACCATGTATTCATAATCCCAGAAATGTCCCATAATAATTTAATCAAAACAATTCTCCCCAGATCGGATTTACCTCCCATGCTCACCCCCACCAAATCCGCACTCCAAACCTACGAGAAATACTACATCGACCGCGACTACGAACAGGTCGATCTCTTCGGCCGCCTCAAAAACGAATACGGCGTCACCAGCGCCATCTATCCCGGCAGCTTCGTGCAGGTCTCCCCGTCCTTCATCTTCCCCCGCGTGGTCTACATCGATTCCGACCAGGGGGCGGTGCGATTTTTCCAGAGCGGCGCCCCGGCGGAACTCGTCGAGGCGCGCAAGGAATATCCCCAGGCGCCCACGATCGCCTTTCACGGCATCGATTATACAAATTTGATCGAGGACTACCGCGCCAAATTTGACCTGCTGATCTCGCAGTACGCGGGGTTCATCTCCGGCGTCTGCAAACCCTATCTGAAGCCCGGCGGGTATTTACTGGTCAACAACAGCCACGCGGATGCCGGCCTGGCGTCCCTTGACCCCGACTACGAACTGGCCGCGACCGTTCACCGCCGGCAGGGGAAATACCGGCTGTCAACTGCGTCGCTGGCCGACTACTTCATCCCCAAGCAGGACATCCGGGTCACCCGGGAATGGCTGCTGGAACGCGGTAAGGGCGTGGGCTATACCAAAACCGCGCCGCTTTATTTGTTCCAAAAAGTGAGCTGAAGGTCCGCTCCCCAAAAAAAGCGCTAACATTGATCCAGCAGGGTCGTTTCGTTTACCCGAAACGAGAAGGCGTGGGACATGCCAATTTGCCGGCTGGCATTTCCGCCCCTGGTCCGGCAGGCATTAAGAAAAAATCAGAGTCCTCCAATTGAATATCGAGGACTCTGAAACTGTTCATCATGTGAAATTGGGCCTGATTCACACTTCTAAATTTGGATTAAAGACCTTTTAGGAGCGTTGCAAGGGCCAGCAAAACAAAACCAATCGCAACGAACAAAAAACTGTTATCGGAGACTAATGGAATCGCCATAAAGCTTCCGAGAATTCCAAGCGCACCAACAACGACAGCAATCCACCAGGTAACATTTTTAGGGGCAGATAATCTCATGATAAACTCCTTTAATATTTTTATTTGATTATAAATTATTTGTCGCCTCTAGCCCAATAAAAAAGGCGAGTGTAACTATATTAACCCGCCTCACTGATAATAGTTTCACACACTTTTGGTTTGCAGATCGTGTTTAAGATACGATAAGAGCAGATTTTAATTTTGAAGCGAGCTTGAAATCGGTTATCGTCCTCTAAAATCAAGGAGGTTCCCTGATGCCCTCCGCCTATGACCACATCGTCTCCAAATAGATCCAGTGGGCGCGGAATCGCGGCATTATCGGGATGACCATCCGGCGTATATCAAATATCTCACGGATAGATACCTCTAACATGACCTGCCTCTTGCCCCCTCAAATCCGGGTATATTGAATTTATCCAATCCCGCCATCCCTTACCCATCCCGCAGAAAGGCAACCCATGCAAAGCGACGCTAAAACGGTGGACGACTATCTTCGCGAGGTCCCGGAAGAACGCAAGGCCGCGCTGGTGCGGCTGCGCGCGCTCTGCCGGGAGACGCTGACCGGCTATGAAGAGGGGATGGATTACGGCATGCCGAGTTATAAGCCGGCGGGCGGTGAGCCCGAGGTGGCTTTCGCCAGCCAGAAGAACTATATCTCGCTCTATATCCTCAAGGGGGCCGTGCTCGACCGTTACCGCGACGCGCTCAAGGGGCTCAGCCTGGGCAAGGGCTGCATCCGCTATTCAAAGCCGGAGAAGATCAACTTCGAGCTCGT
>JAXHUD010000015.1:6248-19239 GCA_034189815.1 Chloroflexota bacterium | reverse complement strand
TCTCGCTCTATATCCTCAAGGGGGCCGTGCTCGACCGTTACCGCGACGCGCTCAAGGGGCTCAGCCTGGGCAAGGGCTGCATCCGCTATTCAAAGCCGGAGAAGATCAACTTCGAGCTCGTTCGGCAGCTTCTGGTGGATTCGCTGGATTCCGATGCCGAGGTGTGCTGACACCGGACGTTCTAAGCTGCAGAAAGCTGGCACGGCCAGCCCCGTTTGACCTTTGCTGCGCCCAAACGAACAGGCAGCCCGAAGTGCTCTGTTTCGGGCTGCCTGTTTTTCCTGCCAAATCCGGGGGAATTTGTTTTGCAATGATGACTCCACTGAAAAAAGGTCGCTTAATTGAAAAAGACTTTGTTGATGCCCCACAAACATGCACAATTTCAGGTATTTTGTGGGATGAGACCTTCAAAAAAGCATAAAATTGATACAGTACGCCCCACTTTCAATGCAATTGCACCCTTTTTTCAGGAGACTCAATGATAAAACCCTTGTAAAGATTACGCTGGCTTTCGCCGGTTGTGCTGCTGCAGGAAACGGGAGGGGTATGCTCAGGAATGACAAACCGGAACCGGGAATCCTTGCTAAAGGAGATCTTGTTCAGCTTCGCAGTTTTATGGAAGGGAATGCTTGACAAATTAACTTTAATTAATTATAATGATTATAAATATAGAATGGTTATAAATAGGCGCATTATGATGATTGAAAAACAATTGCTCGATACTCTGAAACAGGCCGGTTTGCGGGTCACACCACAGCGGCAGGCGATTTGCGCCTACCTTGCGGGCAATGATGAGCATCCCACAGCCGCGATGATATATGAAGCGCTCAAGGAAGATATGCCATCGCTGTCATTGATGACAGTTTATAACACACTCAACACCCTGGCGGAACTGGGCGCGATCCAGGTGATCGGCCAGGTGGGGGACGATACGGTCCATTACGACCCGGATACCGAACCACATGTCAATGTGGTTTGTGTCTCCTGCCAGAAGATCATCGATATGCCCAGCGACCGGCTGTCCAAGATCCGAGAGGAGATCGACAGCCAAAGCGGCTTCAAGCTGCTGGGCGCACGGATGGTGTTCTATGGCCTCTGCCCCGACTGTCAGGCTGAGGCGGGGCAATCTTCAGGGAATTAAAACCAATACCCATTAAACAAGAGGAAAGCATGTCAATTAAACCCGAAATAAAAAAACAGTTAATGATCGCACAGAAAACAGAAATTACCGAACATCTCGTTTATAAAAAGATTGCCAAGCGGATCAAAGACGAAAACAACCGGCAGATTGTCGAGGAGATCGGCAATGATGAAAAGCGGCATTACGATATCTGGAAAGGGTACACGGGTAAGGACGTCAAACCGAACCGCTTCCTGGTTTGGCTCTATACCACCATCAGCCGGGTTTTTGGGATCACCTTCGGATTCAAACTGATGGAACTGGGCGAAGAACGAGCGCAGGTCAATTATGAAAGAATCGTCAATGAGATCCCGGAAGCCCAGGATGTCATTGACGACGAGGATGCCCATGAGGAGAAACTGCTCAACATGCTCGATGAGGATGCGCTGGTTTATGCAGGCTCGGTCGTGCTGGGGCTGAACGACGCGCTGGTCGAGCTGACCGGCGCGCTGGCCGGCCTCACATTGGCTTTCCGCAACGTGAACACCATTGCGCTGTCCGGCCTGGTGACGGGCATTGCGGCGTCGCTCTCGATGGCCGTTTCGGAATATCTGTCCACGTCATCGGAGGAAACGGAAAAGAACCCCATCCGGGCCTCGATCTACACGGGCATCGCCTATATTGGGACGGTTGCCCTATTGATCCTGCCTTATCTGCTGCTCCATAATGCTTATCTCGCGCTGGGCATTTCATTGCTTACCTCCGTGATCATCATTGCGGTGTTCAATTTTTATATTTCGATCGCAAAAAGCCAACCTTTCGGCAAGCGCTTCTTTGAGATGGCGGGTCTGAGCCTGGGCGTCGCCGCCATCAGTTTCCTGATCGGTTTTGTACTAAGTAACCTGATGGGCGTCAGCGGCGTTTCGTAGTTTGATCCCACCCATATTCAAAATGAAGCGTGGCCTTGCTCAATCGAGTCAAGGCCATTTTTAGATTTCTCGATATCCAGCATGAGGGGTGGCGATAAAAAAGCCATTGATCATGCTTAATCCCGGTTAGTGTTGGTAATTGTTGACTCTGATGTTTTTAACGACTCCATTGAAAAATAACCCCACTCTGGTTTACAATAGGTACGTAACAATTTTGTCCTTTATCGATATTTATAGGCATTCACTTTTTGCATCAGCGTAACCGATTTGATCAGCCCAAAATATTTTTTAGCTGGATCGCCAGACGAAGGGGATTGGCGGAAGAGTGGATCGATATATTAATCAGGGATCGAAACATCTCATTCTGAAATGAAAGGGGATCCTTACTGTACCATTGGTGAATCATTTTGGAGGGTGAAGATGGGCATGCAGTTATTTCGATATCATACCTCGGCCGATTTTCTGGCTGCGGTTGGCAAGAGCCTATATCCCCGCGCAACCATCAATAACCTTTTGTTGGGAATCAGCGAACAGCTTGTACGGGATCCGGATTTGTATCATGATCCTTTCTTCGCGGCTGTCTTTGATGACTCTGAAGACGAACTGCTGTTGGCGGCCGTGATGACACCGCCGCGCAATATGATCCTGGCGAGCGGAGCGGCCTTTAAAGAAGCGGCGCCGGCCCTCATTAATTACTTAATTGAGCAAAAGATTGACCCGCCGGGCATCATCAGCCCGGCGCCGATTGCGGAAGCCTTTGTGGATATCTGGCATAATCGCACCGGCCAGGTTGGTGAGGTTGGTATGCAGCAGCGGGTCTACGAGTTGCGCAATGTGCGGATGCCAAAGCTGCCTGATGGCCGCTTCCGAGTGGCACATCCTGATGAGGCGGTCCTGGTGGCGGATTGGATCAGAGATTTTGAAGCCGAAGCGCTCAGCGAGGATAACGGACGCCATCTCGGACGGGCGACCAAGTTCATCTCCCGGGGTGATTTGTTCTTTTGGGAAGCGGAAAATGAACCGGTCTCGATGGCCATGAAAGCAAGGCCACTGAAGAACTCGGTCACCGTGAGTGCGGTCTATACGCCCCCAAGACATCGCCGCCGGGGCTATGCCACAGCCCTGGTGGCGCAGCTCAGCCAGCACCTGCTGGATATGGGCTACGAATTTGTCAACCTTTTCACCGATCTGGGCAACCCAACCTCAAACTCGATTTACCAAAAGATCGGTTATCATCCTGTGGTCGATTTTCGGATGTACAAATTCCGCGAGAAACCCAGCCCAAGCGAATAACCGGTTATGAGGCGTGAAAACAGGTCTATTATTAAGGCTGTCATCGCTGGCGGCCGTAATTTCGTCCGAGGGATTATAATCAATTCATCGCAATTTGGTCTCAGATGGTGCGATTGCCGAGTCCCTTTACCAGGAAACCAATTTCTGCCCAATTGGTCCAACCCGGTCCGTGCGTTTGGAGTTTTTTATGGACCCCAATTTGGAAGTCCTTCAAGTGATACAGGTTGCTTTATTTGTCATTCCCACGGTCTATTTTCTGGCGCTGGGGTTGATGATCATGCTCAGGCCGGTCCTCGTTCTCAGTCGGCGTTGGCTGCTTCTGGTATTCCTGCCGCTGCTGGCGGCCAACCCCCTGGCTTTTATCGAGGCCAGTTTACGGAACGAAGTGGCCGTCGTCACCGATTGGGCATTTTGGGCGCTGCTCGGTGTGGACCTGCTGTTGGCGGGGGCGGTGTTTTGGCTCTTCCGGGGCTACAGCGTCTATGGCCTCAGTGAGGCGCAGGTGCGTGAGGGGCTGGTGACGGCGCTGCGCGCAGCGGGCTGGCAGGTTGAAGCATCACAGGCTGAGCGGAAGACACCGCTCTCCAGGGCCCAGCAGGTCACGCTCCTTACCATTCGTCGGGATGGAGAAGCTGAGTCCTTTTGGTTATTGGGGCGCGCCGGCGAGGTGACGATCGGGAGCCGCTCCCGCATGGCTTTGGGGCGCCTGGGCCCGGTTTTGGCCGCACTGCGGGCGCATCCGGATGCAGATAGCACCCCAGGCCGCTCCCTCGGCATCCTTTACCTGGTCCTGGGCGTGGTCTTTGCTGTGCTGACCTGGATATTCTTCTTTGAACCACGGATTTTCGTTTTGTAAACATTACTGGATTCTTTATGTAAGGGAGATGCAAATGTCAAAGGAAAAACAGAAAACTCGTCTGCGCGATCTGCCGCGCAACGTGTGGGCCGTCAGTCTGACCAGTTTCTTCATGGATATTTCCAGCGAGATGGTCATCAATATTTTGCCTTTGTTCCTATCGAATGTACTTGGCGTCAAAACCTCCATCATCGGCATCATTGAAGGGGTGGCTGAAGCCACTGCCAGTATCCTGAAGGTTTTCTCTGGCTGGCTGTCGGATAAACTGAAGGGACGCAAGTGGATCGCTGTGGCGGGATACGCGATCTCGGCGCTTTCCAAACCCTTTTTCTACATTGCCAACAGTTGGGAAGCGATCGCCGGGGTCCGCTGGGCAGACCGGGTGGGGAAGGGCGTGCGGACCGCGCCGCGGGATGCACTGGTGGCCGATTCGATTGACGAAAAAGAGCGCGGCCTGGCCTTTGGTTTTCACCGGGCGGCAGATACCGCCGGCGCCGTATTGGGTCTGCTAATCGCCACGTTGGTGGTTTGGCTGGCACAATCCAATAACGTGGAGCTGGGGGCGCATACCTTCAGGACCGTCGTACTCATCAGCCTGATCCCGGCAGTGCTGGCCGTTCTGAGCCTGGCCATTGGCGCCCGGGACGTCACCAAACGGGAAGATGCCAATGCACCCAAGATCACCTTCAAAGGGCTGGGGAAACCCTTCCTGATCTTCATGGTGATCGTGGGCGTCTTCGACCTGGGGAACTCGTCGGACGCCTTTTTGGTTCTGCGGGCGCAGGAGCGCGGGATCAGCGTTTTGGGGATCCTGATCATGCTGGCGGTTTTCAATGCGGTCTATACGCTCGTCTCGGTCCCTGCCGGTTCGCTCTCGGATAAAATCGGCCGGCGCAAGGTGATCATCGGCGGCTGGCTGGTATATGGCCTGATCTATTTGGGCTTTGCGTTGGCGCAGAAACCCTGGCATGTCTGGGCGTTATATGTGGCTTACGGGCTGTATTACGGCCTGGCCTATGGAACGGCCAAGGCCATGGTGGCGGACCTGGTGGCCCCGGCGCTGCGGGGGACGGCTTATGGCACCTATAACGCCATCCTGGGGATCATCGATTTCCCGGCCTCGCTGATTGCAGGGCTCTTGTGGCAAGGTGTGGGGGGGTGGAGTGGGTTTGGCCCTTCGGCGCCGTTCTATTTTGGCAGCGCGCTGGCTTTCATCGCAGCAGGCATGTTGTTCTTCTGGCGCCCGAAGCCGGTAACGGAGGAAGGTTAGATGCCGGGTGGGTTATTGTTCTGTCGCATCTGATGAGTCAAAGATGGGTTGGCCGTCAACTCAGCTAGAACCCGAGAAGATAAATTAAAAAAATCCCGGGGATGTTCAACATCCCCGGGATCGTATTCATTAATTACACATTGAAGCGGATCTCGATCACATCCCCATCTTCGATGATGTACTTCTTGCCTTCCAGGCGCAGCCGACCCTGATTGCGCGCTTCGGCAAAACTGCCCAGGTTCACCAAATCGTCAAAGGAGACCACTTCCGCCCGGATGAAGCCCTTTTCCATATCGGAGTGGATCACGCCGGCGGCTTCCGGTGCGGTGGCGCCGCGAGCGACGGTCCAGGCGTGGACCTCTTTCTCACCGGCCGTGAAGAAGGATTGCAGCCCCAACAGATCGTAGGACAGACGGATGAAGCGGTTCAGGCTGGGTTCTTCGATGCCGTATTCCGCCAGGAACAGCTCGGCTTCGTCAGGGGGCAGTTGGGCGATGTCCATCTCCAGCTTGGCCGGGATGTTGACGACCTGCGTGTGGGCGTAGGGTGTTTCCACCTCGATCGGGGTCTGTTCTTCGGAATGGTTGATGACGATCAGCTGCGGTTTGCGGCTGAGGAAGCCGTAGCTGGAGAGCATTTTTTCTTCATCTTCAGTGTAGGTTTCGTTGCGCAGGGGAATCTCTTCCGCTAGCAGCGCCTGGAGCCTCTCGAAGAGGGCGGTCTCCCGGGCCACCAGGCCCTTGTCGCGCCCAACCCCGCCGCGCTTGCTTTCTTCTTCCAGCCGTTCCAGCTTGCGCTCGACGAGGATCAGGTCGTTGAGGATCAGTTCCGTCTCCATGTTCGCGAGGTCGCGTTGGGGGTCCACATTGCCATCCATGTGCGGCACGCTGGGGTTCTCGAACTGGCGCACCACATGGATGAAACCATCCATCTGGGAGAGTGTATTAAGCAGCGGGCCGGAGATTCCGCCTTCGGCCGCTTTGCCTTCCAGGCCGGCGACGTCAGCGTAGGTCACCTTGGCATAGACGGTCTTTTTGGGTTTGAAGATCTCGTTAAGCTTTTCCACACGCACATCGGGCACGTCAATGACCGCAGTGTGCACTTCCATCTTGCCGCCGCTGATGCCGGTGGGCACATCGCCCCGGGTCAGTGCGTTGAAGAGCGTGGTTTTTCCAGATTGGGGCAGTCCAATGATTCCGAGTTCCATGGTTCTCTCCATCCAAAGCAGCCCTGCCCGGTGTTCCGACAGGACTGCGGCGTTAGTCACTTTGATACCCAACAATCATACCTGAGAATGACGGAATTGGCGGGTAGAATTTCCCCATGCGTTATAATCTCCCTATTCACTGGAAAGAAACGAGCCTATGACTGACCAATACCGCCCACTGTCCAAACGCTGGCGCATTCATCATCTGATCCCCAATGATATTTCCCAGGCTTTAGGCGATTTCTCGCCGCTGATGCGGCAGCTTCTATATAACCGCGGCTTTGAAACGGCTGAGGCGGCCGCGGCCTTCATTGACGGCACGGTGGACCATTCTACGGACCCCTTCCTGCTCAGCGGGATGGAAGCGGCCGTCGAACGACTGCATGCTGCGCTTGAAGGTGGCGAAAACGTCGCTATCTATGGTGATTACGACGCTGACGGCGTGACGTCCACCGCGTTGCTGACGGAATGGCTGACCAAGATGGGCCTCACGCCCCGGCCCTATATCCCTGACCGCTACGACGAGGGCTACGGGCTCAATGATGATGCTATCCGGCAATTGGCCGCCGAAGGCATCACCCTGGCGATCACGGTGGACTGCGGCGTGCGCGCTGTCGGTGAAGTGGCCCTGGCAAATGCGTTGGGGCTGGACATGATCATCAGCGATCACCACCATCCCGGGGCGGAACTGCCCGATGCGATAGCCGTAATTGACCCGAAAAAGGAAGGCGACCTCTATCCGGAGAAATACCTGGCCGGGGTAGGGCTGGCTTATAAATTTGCCGCTGCCTACCTGGCGCGCTACCCGCAGAAGGGGCTTGCGGCGACGGATTGGCTGGACCTGGTGGCAATTGGCACGGTGGTGGACCTGGCGCCGCTCAAGGGCGAAAACCGCATGCTGGTGAAACAAGGTTTGGACCGGATCCGGCGCAGACCGCGGCAGGGGCTCTATTCCCTGGCGCAGGTGGCGCGGATCGACCTCACGAAGTGCACGGCGGCAAACCTGGGCTTTGGCCTGGGACCGCGGCTAAACGCTGCGGGGCGGCTGGATTCGGCGCTATCTTCGCTGGATTTGCTGTTGACGGAGGATGTCTACGAAGCTGGTGCGCTGGCTCAGAAGCTGGATTCCTATAACAGCGAACGCCAGGATATGACCACGGAGATCCGCGAAAAGGCCGCGGGCCAGGTGTTGGGAGAGGATCCCGACGCACTATTGTTTTTCGCCGCCGACCCGGACTTCAGTGAGGGGGTCGTGGGGTTGGCTGCCTCTCGGCTGGTGGAGTCCTATTACCGGCCCTCGATTGTGGCGCATCAGGGGGAGGAATTTACGGTGGCTTCCTGCCGCTCGATTCCGGAGTTTCATATCACCCGCGCGTTGGATGACTGCGCGGCGCTATTGGTCCGCCACGGCGGGCACGCCGCGGCCGCCGGTTTCACCGTTCGCAATGCGAACCGGGACGCGCTGGTCATAAAACTACGCGAGATTGCATCTGAGCAGCTGGGTGAGTTGGAACTGCTGCCGGAGCTGAGGGCGGACCGCGAGATCAAGCTGGATAAACTGGACAGGCGGTATATCCCCGGCATCCTGGAAGACCTTCATAAACTGGAGCCGACCGGGCGCGGTAACCCCGAGCCGGTGTTCGTCTCACGCAATGTTGGTGTGCGGCATGCCCGGGTGGTGGGGCGGGAGGGCAAGCACCTCAAGCTGACGCTGCATGCGGGTGCGAACACCTTCGATGCGATCGCTTTCCGGCAGGGGTACTGGACGGAGGAGTTGCCCGAGCGGATTGACATTGCCTACCGTTTTGAAGTGAATGAGTTCAACGGGCGCAGCACCTTGCAGTTGAATGTGAAGGATATCAAAGCCGCAGAAGAAGGCGAAGTGGACTGAAGATGTTTGATACAATCACGTTACAGCTCCCCCAATAAAACAAACGTTCCAATTTTAAGGTCGGCATGGTAAAATCAGCGCATGGATTTATTTGACCACGCTATGCAGGAACGTCTGCTGCATGAGTCCCCCCTCGCAGACCGGATGCGCCCGCAGACCCTGGACGAGATCGTTGGACAGGATCATATCATTGGTAAGGGACGCTTGCTTCGGCGCGCTATTCAGGCGGACCGTCTGTTTTCCTCAATTATCCTCTACGGCCCGCCGGGCACCGGCAAGACCACCCTGGCGCGGGTCATTTCCAACCTGACGGAAGCCCATTTTGAAAGCCTCTCCGCCGTGCTGGCCGGCGTGGCCGACTTGCGCAAGGTGATCGCCGAGGCTACGGATCGCCGCCGACTCTATCAGCGGCGTACGATCCTGTTCATTGACGAAGTCCATCGCTGGAATAAATCTCAGCAGGATGCCCTGCTGCCCCATGTGGAAAGCGGCCTGTTGACCCTGATCGGCGCGACCACGCAGAATCCCTATTTTGACGTGATCAAGGCCCTGGTCTCACGATCCCGGATTTTCGAGATGAATTCGTTGACGGAAGATGATATCCGCCAGATTTTGGAACGGGCCCTGGCCGACCCGGCGCGCGGGTATGGCAAGCTGAATGTGGATTTGGCGCCCGAAGCAATGGTCCACCTATCGCATATGGCCGGGGGCGACGCTCGCAACGCGCTCAACGCCCTGGAATTGGCTGTGGAGACCACGCCCCCCGATAAGGATGGGGTCACGCATATCGGGCTGGACGTCGCGCAGGAATCGATCCAGAAACGGGCTGTGCTTTATGACAAGAACGACGACGCCCACTATGATACCATTTCGGCATTCATCAAATCCGTGCGCGGGTCGGACCCTGACGCAGCGCTGTATTGGCTGGCGAAGATGCTTTACGCGGGCGAAGATCCGCGGTTCATCCTGCGGCGGCTGATCATTCTGGCCGGTGAGGATATTGGCATGGCAGACCCGATGGGATTGGTGGTGGCGAATTCCGCTGCCCAGGCTTTTGAATACATCGGCCTTCCGGAAGGCATATTCCCTATCACAGAGGCGACGATTTATCTGGCGACCGCCCCGAAATCCAACTCCGCCTTTGCCTATCATGCAGCCCTGGCGGAAATTGAAGAGAACGGCGCAGGGCCGGTGCCGATCCATCTGATGGATTCCAATCGGGATGCCAAGGGGCTGGGACATGGGCAGGGCTATGATTATCCCCACGACCACGAGGGGCATTGGACCCCGCAGCAATACCTCCCGACGGCGATGTTGGGGACGACGTTCTACACACCCAGCGACCAGGGCTACGAAGCCGATGTACGAGACCGCATGCGGCGTTGGCGGGAAGCGCAAGCCAGGGCCCTGGCCGATTTGAAGAAAGAAGCAGAGGAGTCCTGAGATGGCTGTGATTCTCCTTATCCGGCATGGTGAAAACGATATGGTGGGGAAGAGCCTGGCCGGGCGGCTGCCAGACGTGCACCTGAATGAAAAGGGGCAGGCGCAGGCCCGCCAGTTGGCGGTCGGTCTGGCCTCGCTGCCGATCAAGGCCGTTTATGCCAGCCCCCTGGAACGGGCCCAGGAGACGGCGGCGCCGATCGCCCGGGTGCAGGACTTGCCGGTCAAAACGATGCCCGCACTACTGGAAATTGATTTCGGCAGCTGGCAGGGTAAGCGATTGAGCCGATTGAAGAAGGGGCGGCTTTGGAAGACCGTGCAAGAGAGCCCGGCGAGCTTCCGCTTCCCGGAAGGGGAGAGCTTTGCCGAGGCGCAGGTCCGGGTGGCCGAGGGTCTGGTGACGGTCAGCGAGCAGTTTGATAAGAAGGACATCGTGGTTTGTACGGCGCACAGCGACGTGATCCGCCTGGCTGTGGCGCATTTCCTGGGTCTGCCGCTGGATCGTTTCCAGCGCATCCGCATCGCGCCCGCATCGGTGACGGTCTTGTATTTGAATGGGGGAGAGGGCTTTTTTGGCCCGATCAATTATGTATTTGGTTTCCCATCGTTGGGGTAATCAGGACGAAAAGTAAAAGTAGGGTGGGTTGTCAAACCCACCAGAATAAACATTCATTTTGTAGATAAGTCATCATTCCCGTTTGGATTTGTTGTATCGGTGGGTTTTGCCTTTCAGGCATCAACCCACCCTACAAATTTAAATTGTTTGTTAGGTTTGTGTAGGTTGGAGATCATCGTGGTTTGATTATTTCTGAGATTGCCACGCTTGTCTTCGGCCTTTTCATGGTGGGAAGAATATTCCCTCTTGACGAAGTAAACTATAATTACGCGCATGCCTTTATCCGAAAGGAGCAGTCTGTGGATGATTACATTGTCAAACCTGGTGAGCCCATCAAACTGAGCGAGATGCCGACCTGCTATGACGGCGAATTATCCAAAAAAGAGGGCAAGCAAGAACTCAAGGACCTGGGCGATACGCTCAGTGACCTGCAGGAATTGCTCTATGCCGAACACAAGCAGAAGATCATGATCGTCCTGCAGGGGATGGATACCAGCGGCAAGGACGGCACCATCCGGCATGTGTTTGGCGACGTGAATCCACAGGGCACGAAGGTCTTCAACTTCAAGGTGCCTACACAAAAAGAGTTGGACCACGACTATCTCTGGCGGGTCCACCAGAGCACCCCCGGCAGTGGGGAGATCGTGATCTTCAACCGCTCGCACTATGAGGACGTGCTGGTCGTCCGGGTGCACGGGCTTGTGCCGGAATCCGTCTGGGAAAAACGCTACGATCATATTAACGCCTTTGAGAAGCTGCTGGCGGATGAGGGCGCCAAGATTCTCAAGTTTTATCTGCACATCAGCAAGCAGGAACAAGCCGAGCGCTTCCTTGCCCGGCTGGACCGGCCGCAAAAGCATTGGAAGTTCAACCCCGGTGATCTGGAAGAGCGGGAATATTGGGATGACTACATGCAGGCCTATGAGGACATGGTCAATCGCACCAGCACACCCTGGGCGCCCTGGGTGGTGGTGCCGTCGGACCGAAAGTGGTATCGTAACCTGACCGTCGCCAAAGTGATCGTTGAGGCGCTGCAGAATCTCGATATGCACTTCCCCCGGGAAGTCCCGGAGATTGAGAAGTACCGGGGCATCGTCGAAGAACTGGTGGCTGACGGGAAAGAATGACGGGCGAATCTGCTGAACCTTATTTGCGCTTTGTGATCGCCGGCTGCCTGAACCGGGACTATATCCTGCCGGTCTCCGGGCCGCCGCAGATTAATGTGTTGGGTGGCAATTTGGCTTATGCTGCCGCGGGGCTATCCTTGTGGGAGGCCACGGCCGGGTTGGTTGCCCGGGTGGGCCGGGATTTTCCGGTGCAGTGGCTGCAACCTTTTGAGGCGGCGGATTTTGACCTGACCGGCGTGCGTATATTAGACGGAGAAATGGACACCCGGCGGTTCATGGCGCACGCCGATGCCGTGACGACCTACCACGATAACCCCGTGCAGCACTTTGCTGAACGCGGGCTGACCTTCCCGCCAGCCCTATTGAGCTACCAGCCAAAGCCGAAGAACATCAGCAGCCGCACGACGCCGCTGCGCCAGTCGATCCAGATTTCCGACATCCCAGAATCCTATCTTGAGGCCAGCGCCGTCCATATCTGCCCGATTGATTACCTGTCGCACACGATCCTCCCATCCGTCTTCAGGCAGGGTCAGGCCACCACCATCACGCTCTCCCCTGCACCGGGTTATATGTCCCCCTCGTTCTGGGAGGAGATTCCCGGGCTGCTCTCGGATATCACGGCTTTCATCGTCACGGAGGCGGACCTGCGTCGTCTTTTCCAGGGACGGAGCGCCGATCTCTGGGAAATGGCTGAGGCGACGGGCGCGTTTGGACCGGAATTCGTGCTGATCCGCACCGTAAATGCCGGCTATTTTGTCTACGACCGTCCCAGCAATAAGCGCTGGGTGGTACCGGAATACACCGTGACCGACGCCGACCCGACCGGACTGATGGATGCCTTTGCGGGGGGATTCCTGGCCGGTTACCGGGAACACTACGAACCAATGGAGGCCGCGCTGATGGGCGCGATCGGGGCTTCTCTCGTGGTGGAGGGCAGCGGGGTGTTCTATGCCTGGGGTGCAATGCCCGGCCTGATGGCGGCCCGGCTGGATGCGTTGCGCGCGTTGGTGCGGCAGATTTGAGTATTAATATGAGGGAAACGACCTGAGATTTTTAGAAAGCGACCTCTAAATAATAGATCCGGAATAGTGGCATCGGTAAATTCTTGTTAATTAAAAACCTCACGCTGCTTAGCGAAGTGATTCACAGCACTGTTATTAATAGTTCAGCGTTTGGGTTTGGGAGCTGTTGTCGGTTACTCTTCGGCGAGTTTCGTCTGCAGCAATTCCTGCACGACGGCGG
>JAXHUD010000015.1:0-6148 GCA_034189815.1 Chloroflexota bacterium | reverse complement strand
TCACGCTGCTTAGCGAAGTGATTCACAGCACTGTTATTAATAGTTCAGCGTTTGGGTTTGGGAGCTGTTGTCGGTTACTCTTCGGCGAGTTTCGTCTGCAGCAATTCCTGCACGACGGCGGGGTTGGCCTGACCGCCGGTGCGGCGCATGACCTGGCCGAAAAACCACTGCATGAGTGCGACCTTGCCATCGTGATAGGCCTGGACTTCATCCGGGTTATCCGCCAGGACGGCATCCACGATCCGGGCGAGGGTCGCCGCATCGGAGACCTGTTCCAGACCGGATTCTTCGATGATAGCCGCGGCTGCTCTGCCGGAGGTGACCATCTTTGCCAGGACGGTCTTGCCCGTGGCGTTGTTGACTTTGCCGGCCTGCAGAAGGTCCAGCAGCCCCGCCAGCGCGGCGGGCGTCAATTTGAGGGTCTCGATCGTGCTCCCCCCGGCGTTCATCAGGCCGAACAGTTCGCCTGAAACCCAATTGGCCGCCAGGAGCGGGTCCGGTTGGGCCATGGCGGACAGCGCGGCTTCGTAAAATTCGGCCACGGGGCGGTCTGCAATCAGGACCTCGGCCTGGTAGGCATCCAGACCCAAATCCGCCATAAAGCGGCGGCATTTCTGATCCGGCCGTTCGGGGAGCTCAGCCCGGGCGGCGTCGATCTGCTCACGCTGGAGCACCAGCGCAGGCAGGTCCGGCTCCGGGAAGTAGCGATAGTCGTGAGCCTCTTCTTTGCTGCGCTGTGAGACGGTTACGGCCTTGACCTCATCCCAGCCCAGCGTTTCCTGACGTACCGCCCCGCCTTCCGCCAGCAGGGCCGTCTGCCGGTCCAGTTCATAGGCGATGGCTGCTGTCATGGTGCGGAAGCTGTTGAGGTTCTTGATCTCCACTCGGGTGCCGAGGGTCTCGCTGCCTTCCGGGCGTACGGAGACGTTGGCTTCAAAGCGGATCACGCCTTTTTCCAGGTCACCGGCGTTCACATCCAGATATTGCAGCAGCATCCGCAGCCCGTGGGTATAGGCCCGCACCTGTTCGATCGTGTGCATGTCGGGTTCGGAGACAATTTCCAGCAGGGGGATACCGGCCCGGTTCAGGTCCACCAGGGAGTGGGTTTCCTCTTTGGTGTGCACGTGGGTCAGCTTGCCGGTGTCCTCTTCCAGGTGCACACGGCGGATACGTATGTCCAGCCAGCCGGCCTCCGTGCGGACGGGCAGGATGCCGTGCTGGGCGAGGGGATATTCATATTGGGAGATCTGGTAGCCTTTGGGGAGATCCGGGTAGAAATAGTTTTTACGCGCGAAGATGCTGGTCTCGGCCACCTCGCAGCCCAGCGCAAGGGCAACCCGCAGGCCGTAGGACACGGCCTGGTCGTTGACCACCGGCAGCGACCCGGGCATCCCGGCGCAGACGGGGCAGACGGCCGTGTTGGGCGCGGCTGCAGTCAGGTCCACAACAGGACAGGCGCAAAACATTTTCGATTCGGTTTGGAGTTCGGCATGGACTTCCAAGCCGATATCCGCGATGTAGCCAGACAGCATAAGACAGACTCTCTCGTGATTGTTCTTGCCCCATTATACATGGTGCGTGAGGTTAAATGCCCGCGCACCGGATTAGGCTTTGGTAAAGGATTTCAGATTTTCTTGAGGAACCGCCCGATTTTTTCCAGGGCCTGTTCGATCAGCTCGTAATTGGTGGCGTAAGAACAGCGCACGAAGCCAATCCCCGCATCGCCGAAGGCGGAGCCGGGCACGACGGCGACCTTCTCTTCCAGCAGGAGTTTCTCGGCAAAGGTCTCGTCATTCAGCCCGGTGTTGTGGATGCTGGGGAAGACATAGAATGCGCCGTGCGGCTCTAAGGTGGGCAGCCCCAGATCGTTCAAGCCCTGATGGATCAGCTTCCGGCGGCGGTCATATTCTTCCCTCATCTCATTGACATAGGGATCGCCGACCTGCAGTGCGGCCAGTGCACCATATTGCGACACGGTGGGCGCGGACATGACGGAGTATTGATGGATGCGCACCAGGCCCTGGATCAGGCTCGCGGGTCCGGCGGCATAGCCGATACGCCAGCCGGTCATGGCGTAATCCTTGGAAAAGCCGCCCAGCAGGACCGTGCGCTCCTGCATGCCGGGGAAGGCGGGAAAGCAGACGTGCTCCCGGCCGTAGACCAGCCGGTCGTAGATCTCGTCCGAGATCACGACCAGGTCGTGTTTCTCGGCGATATCAGCGATAGCCTTCAGGGTCTGGCGGTCGGCCACGGCGCCGGTGGGGTTGTTGGGATAACCCAGCAGGATGGCCTTGGTTTTGGGTGTGATGACTTTTTCGATCACGGCCGGGTTTGGCTGGAAATTGTCTTCCATCGTGGTGTAGATCTCCACCGGTGTGCCGCCTGCCATGGCGACTTCCGCCTGGTAGGAGACGAAGCAGGGGGTGGGGATGATGACCTCATCGCCCGGATCCAGCAGGGCAGTGAAGGTCAGATAGAGCGCTTCAGAGACGCCCACGGTGACGATGATCTCATTGACCGGGTCATATCGCACGCCGTAACGGTCGTCGATATGGGCCGCAATCGCCTCTCGCAGCGGCATGATGCCGTGGTTGGAGGTGTAGTGCGTTTCGCCTTCCTGTAAAGCCCGGATCCCGGCGTCAATGATTGGCTGGGGTGTGGTGAAATCCGGTTCACCGATCCCGAGGGAGATCACGTCGTCCATCGTGGCAGCGATGTCGAAGAACTTACGGATTCCGGAGGGCTTTAGGTTGGATATGGTCTTTGAGAGATAACTTTTGGGCATTCAATCTCCTTGACAGTTGGATAAGTTCTGCTAATTATAGTGCAGCAATGGGGTTTATTTGGGACGAACTTCCCAGGTATGTTTGAGGAGGTCATAAAAGAGTTCGAATAATTGCGCCTCTGGCGAACAGACGACCAGGAAGCGCAGTCCCGCCGGTTCACGCTGGCGGTTGAGGATCTCTTCAACCCGGTAGTGCGTGTCCTGCCACCAGACAGCCCGCGGGTCTTCAGGGTAGCTTGCCCCGGCATAGCACGCCACCCGGCACATATTATTTATGGTTCGGTCTGGCAGTTATCGCCCAGGTTGAAACGCCCGATCTGGCCGGTGATGGTTGCGTTGTGACCGATCAGCGAATGCTCCAGGCGGGATTGCGAAAGCGTCGTTCCGGAGCCGACAATCGTATCACGCAGTAGGCATCCTTCCACGGTGACATTCTCGTCCAGTGAGACGTTGGGGCCGATCACCGAATCGCGGACCTGTGCGGTCGGGTGGATCGCCACTGGCGGAATAATAACTGTATTTTCAGAGCTGGTTAATTTGTCGCTGCTGAAATCACCCGCTTCCAGCAGGAAGCGATTGGTCTCCAGCAGCGCCTCCGGTGTGCCGGCATCCAACCAGGTCTCCACCTTTTCTACTCGCATCTTGAGGCCGCGTTTGAGCAAGATGTTGATGGCCTGGGCGATAAAGAATTCGCCTTTGAGATAGAGTTCACGCTCGATTTGTTCCTCGATCGCTGAGAGGATCGTGGCGGCGTCTTTAAAATAATAGCAGCCGACCACAGCGAGGTTATTGCTCATGTCATCCGGCTTTTCGATCAGTTCCGTAATCCAGCCGTTTTCGTCAACCACCGTCACACCAAAGCGGCGCGGGTCCGGCACCGGCTTGACCCAGATCACCGCGTCGGCGGTCTCATCCGCCAGGAAGGAGAAATCATTCTCGATGATGGTGTCCGAGAAGACCACCAATAGCGGGCCTTCGAGGTGCTCTTTGGCCTGCCAAAAGGCATCGGATTGGCCGCGCATGGCGTCGTCAATGGGGAACTGCACCTGCCAGTCCGGGTAGAAGCGGGAGACATGGTGGACGATCTGGTCTTCGATTTGGGCGTTGATGGAAAAGATGAATTCGGCGGAATCGACCTGCGGTACGGTGTCGAGCGTTGCCAGGACATAGTCCAGCACGGTCTGGCCGGCCAGGCAAACCAGGGGCTTGGGCCGGCTCCAGGTGAGCGGACGGAGACGCGTGCCATATCCCCCCATCGGGATTAAAATTTTGATCGACTTATCCATCGTACGACCTCCTCACAGGTTGGGGAACGGTGGGCGAATACGATCCTATTTTATATGACGGGCGTTTAATGTCAGTCGTTTATTTCACAGCCCAGGAATTGTCTCCCAGGTTGAATTGTCCTGATTGTCCGGTGAGGGTGGCGTTATGGCCAACCAGCGAGGTTTCCAACATGCAGTTGGTGATGTGGGCGCCCTGGCCGATGATGGAGTCTTTGAGGGTGCTGCCCTGGATCACGGCCCCTTCGCCAACCGAGACGTACGGACCGATGACGGAGGTGCTGACGCGGGCGGTGGGGTGGATAACGACGGGTGGGATGATGACGGAGTCTTCCAGGTTGAGGTCGGCGTCGCTGTTGTCCTTGCCATGATCGAGCATGTAGCGGTTGGTCTCCAGCAGCGCTTCGGAGGTACCGGCATCCAGCCAGGTCTCGACATTCTCGGTGCGCATTTTCAGGCCGCGTTCGAGCATGATGTTAACGGCGTCGGCCAGATAGTACTCGTCTTTGAGAGAGATGTTGCGTTCGATCTGTTCCTCGATGGCGGAGATCAGGTCTTCGGCTTCCCGGAAGTAATAACAGCCGACCAGGGCGAGATTGTTGTGCATGTCATTGGGTTTTTCCACCAGGCGGGTCACCCAACCCTCTTTGTTTACTTCGGCAACGCCAAAACGGCGCGGGTCCGGCACGGGCTTGACCAGGACGACGCTTTCGGCGGTCTCTTCCGCCAGGAAGGAGAAATCATTGCCGATCAAGGTATCGGAGAAAGCCATCAGCATCGGGCCGTGCAGCAGCTCACGCGCCTGCCAGAAGGCATCCGATTGGCCTTTCATCTCCGGCTGGACGGCGTAGTCCACGTGGAAATCGGGGTAATGTTGGGCGACATAATCCTGGATCTGTTCACCCATGGTCGGGCCGAGGATAAAGACGAACTCTGCCCGGTCGAAATCCGGCACACTATGGAACATATCCAGGACCTGGTCCAGCACCGTCCCGCCCGCCAGTGAGACCAGCGGTTTGGGCTTGCTCCAGGTGAGCGGCCGCAGCCGGCTGCCGTAGCCGGCCATTGGGATTACGATTTTTAAGGGCTGGGGCATAGGAGATTTTCCTTTATCTAACTTGAAAAACCAGTTCTTTCCCGGTGCTTTGCTAGATATTCGGGAGATAGAGGCATTTGGATAGGTTGTCGGAGAGTCTTTGTTTCATGCAAAATTTTAATCAACATTTTGCTTTCAGGATTCTTCTTAATGATTTTATAAGTGTCAGTAAAAGAGATGAGTCCATATTCTAGTAGTGGATCGTGCCAACGGCATAAACAAACTATGTTTGACAAATCCCCTCGTCCTTCTGGGCAATCGGCCCATCGAGCCAGGTGAGAAGTAATAAGAAGTTGTGGGGTAGATACATCACACAACGCACATTGCGATTGGTAATTTATGAGCGTCCAATAACGGAGGCGTTCTTGGCCAATCCTTTGTCTTGCTTGAATTTTATTTTCACCTGTCGCGATATTAGCGAAATTAAGTTTTTGGTTTTGGATTGCTCTATCTAGAATATTTACTGGAAGATCTTCTCGTTCAATTCTTATCTCATCCAGAAGAAAGGCGTAATTGCCATTATTATCGACAAAATCTACAATACCCTCTTCACGTAATTCCTGTAAAATCCGACTGAGGGTTTGACTGGGCGTTTCCCCTTTTGATTGAATTTCTTTTGTAATTTGTTCCAGCTGCTGATTGATAAGCTCCTGACGCGAGAAAACATAGCTATCCTTACTACGAGTCAATCTGCGAATACCATCAATTACTGCATCTCGCCAGGTCGCCATGATCTAAACTCCCATTGATAAGCTTATTTTCATATTTTCGGCCACTGTTTATGCCAGTCCGTGGTCATCTGGTAGGCGTGGCCGACCCGGAACAGCAGATCTTCCCCAAAGTGTGGGCCCATGAGCTGCATACCGACCGGGAGACCATTTGAATCATACCCCACCGGGAAGGCCAACCCCGGCACACCGGCCAGATTGGCGGGCAGGGTGAAGACATCCTCGAGATACATCGCCAGGGGGTCGTCGGTGTGCT
>JAXHUD010000149.1:0-5535 GCA_034189815.1 Chloroflexota bacterium | reverse complement strand
AATTCAATCTTAAAATTGTTTTTATTTTAAGAGTTCGCGATCAACTTTGAGAAACCGGCGTGCTATAATACCAACTATAACAGCGTCCTAATAATTTTGCGGACGAAATTTTCAACCACTCAATACCATATTAGAATTTATCCTCATGTCGTTTGTTCATCTCCACGTCCATTCTACGTATTCGATTCTGGATGGCTTCAGCCAGATTAAGCCTTTGGTGCAGCGCGCCAAGGAACTGGGGATGCCAGCCGTCGCCCTGACCGACCACGGCACCATGTTCGGAACCGTGGAGTTCTTCGATGCGGCAATAGCCGCAGGTATCAAACCCATCATCGGACTCGAGACCTACCTGGCCCCGCGCAAGATGACCGACCGTGACCCGCGCAAGGATAAACGCGCTTTTCACCTATTACTTCTGGCCGAGAATATGGCCGGCTACCAGAACCTGCTTAAGATCGCCTCGGCCTCACAGCTGGAAGGCTTCTATTATCGCCCCCGGATTGATCGGGACTACCTGGCTGCCAACAGCGAAGGGCTGATCGTCACCTCCGGCTGCCTCTCAGGAGAGATCCCGCGCGCACTCCACAATGACGACCTTAAAAAAGCGGAACAAACCCTCAAGTGGTATCTGGATACTTTTGGTCGCGACCGGTTCTTCATTGAACTTCAATCGCACAACATCCAGGGTCTGGCACAGACCAACCAGCGCTTGATTGACCTCGGCAACCGCTATGATATGCAATTCATCGCCACCAACGACGTCCACTATATCAACCGCGAGGACGCCCGTTTGCAGGATATCCTCCTGGCCATCCAGACCGGCAGCCTGATCACAGACCCGGACCGGATGCGCATGGGCGATGACACCTATTACCTGCGCAGCACGCAAGAGATGACCGATCTCTTCGGACATATCCCAGGAGCGATCGAGAATACGCTGATGATCGCGGAGCGCTGCGAAGTGGACCTCAACCCCACCGGCTATCACCTGCCGCTGTTCACCGTTCCGGAGTCGTTCAACACCCAATCCTACCTGCGGCATCTCTGTGAAGAGGGCCTCAGGCGGATTTACGGCGACCAGGCATCGGAGCAAAAAATCCAGGAACGCCTGGATTACGAGCTGGATGTAATTCACGACATGGGTTTCGACGCCTATTTCCTGATCGTTTGGGACCTCTGCAACCATGCCAAAGAACGCGGCATCTGGTACAACGCCCGTGGATCCGCGGCCGGGTCTCTTGTGGCCTATGCCCTCGACATCAATCTGATTGACCCCCTCGAACACGATCTGATGTTCGAGCGCTTCCTGCAAAAAGGTCGGGTCAACATGCCCGATATCGACCTGGACTTCCAGGACGACCGCCGGGCCGAAATGATGCAGTATTGCGCCGAAAAATACGGTGAGGATAAAGTCGCTCAAATTATCACCTTTGGCACCCTCGGCGCCCGGGCCGCCATCCGCGATGTCGGCCGGGTGATGGATATCCCCATTTCCGAAGTGGATAAAGTCGCCAAGACCATCCCCGCGATCCCCGGCAAACCGGTCAACATCAAAGACACCCTGGAAACTTCCGCTGAACTGCAACAGCTGTATAACTCTGCTGAATATTTCAAAGACCTGATCGATACCGCCAGCAAGATGGAAGGCACGGTCCGCAACGCGGGCACGCATGCCGCAGGTGTGATCATCACCGATAAACCAATCATCGAATACGTCCCGCTCCACCGGCCCACCAGCCAATCGGACGACAACCCTGTCAACACCGTCACCCAATATGAGATGTCGGTGGTGGATCGCCTCGGCTTGCTAAAGGTGGACTTCCTCGGCCTGGTCACCCTCACGATTATGTCCCGAGCCTGCGGCCTGATCAAAGAGCGCTATGGGAAAGAGTTTGACCTGCGATCCATCCCGATCGATGATCCGGAGGTCTATAAATTCATCAGCCAGGGCCACACCACCGGCATGTTCCAGCTCGAAGGCACCGGAATGACTCGCTATATCACCGAGATGCAACCCAGCGAGCTGGCACATGTGATCGCCATGATCGCCCTCTATCGCCCCGGCCCAATGCAGTTCATCCCGGATTACATCAACCGGCTGCATAAAAAAGAGGAACCGACCTATCGCCACCCGGCGATGGAGCCGATCTTCAAAGATACATTCGGGATCCCGATCTACCAGGAGCAAATCATGCAGGCCGCCATGCAGTTGGCGGGCTACGAGGCCCGTGATGCAGACAGCCTGCGCAAAGCGATTGCCAAAAAGAAAATCAAAAAGTTGAATGCCCACCGCAAGAAGTTCATCGAGGGTGCGCAAGCTCACAGCGGAATCAGCCAACGGGACGCCGAACAGATCTTCGCCGACTGGGAGGAATTCGCCCGTTACGGCTTCAACAAGAGCCACGCAGCCGACTATGGCGTGATCGCCGTCCAGACCGGCTATTTGAAATATCACTATCCGGTCGAATATATGACGGCCTTACTCTCGGCGTGGAAGAACGATTCCGACCGGGTCGCCACCTACGTGGCCGATTGCCGAGCCTTGGGGTTTGAAATCCTGCCGCCGGATGTCAACACCAGCGGTTACGACTTCACCATCGAAGATCGCGAAGGCCAACCCCCGGCGATCCGCTTTGGTCTGGGCGCGATCAAGAATGTGGGGCAGAACCCCGTTGACTTGATCATGGACGCCCGGTCCGAAGAGGGACCTTTTGAAGACCTGACCGACTTCGCCAAGCGGGTGGACCTGCGCCAGGTCGGCCGCCGGGCCATGGAATGCCTGATCAAGGTGGGCAGCCTGGACCGCTTCGGCCCGCGTCTCGCCCTGCTGACCGAATTGGAACGGATCATGGCCGTCAGCGCCAGCGCCTTTCGGGCCAAGGAAAGCGGGCAAATGTCGTTCTTCGATGCCTCAGATGCGATGAACGACGAGATCGTCCTGGGAGAAGCACCTTATGTCGATCAAAGGGAAGAGCTTGATTGGGAACGGGAATTGCTGGGTTTGTACGTCTCCGACCATCCCCTCTCCCGCTATGAAGAGACTCTGTCCAAACGAGTGACGCACTTCTCCTATCAGATGGGTGAAGCCAGCGAAAACGAAAATGTGACCGTAGCCGGGATGGTAGATCGTTTCCGGCAACACACCACCAAGAACGGCAAAGCAATGGGCTTTGCCACGCTGGAAGACATCTACGGGAAAATTGATCTGGTGATCTTCCCGCGAACCTGGGAGCAGTATTATCAATTGATCAAGATGGACCAAATCCTGCAGGTGGAAGGCCGGGTGGATACCGGCCAGGGAGACCCCAAGATCCTGGTCAATAAAATCACCCCCGTTGTCCTGAGGGAACTTGAAGCCGCCGTCTCATCTAATGAGGCAGCCCCTGAGGCCGTTCCTTCCGCTGTAGATGATTTTTTGGAAGAGTTCCTCCCCGACCTGCCGCCCTTCGACGACCCACCGCCTTCCGGTTCGGATTTCACTGCAGAAATCGAAGAGGACGATGACGACGAAGACAATCCGGTCGATCCGCCTCCGAATGTCACAACGCAGCAAGAACCTGTTCACCCGTCGCAGGAAGATACACCTGAGAAGACGGTTGCCAAACAGCTGGAAGCGGACCAACCCGGCGATCCCGCCGCCTCGCCACATCAAGCGGATCCAGCCTATTTGCCAGACATATATGACAGACCGGAAATGGACCCCACACCGCCTGATAGGGATGAATTTGATGAACTGGTCATGATCGATGACTCTGCGCCCAGTGCGTCTTATGCTACACCGGGATCGCTCAAGACGCAGCGCGGGCAATCGCAAATCGCGGAGGCCCAAACCGCCGTGGATGTACAGGTCCAAACCCGCCCGGAAGCCTCGACCCGTTACGTCATGTATCGACCGGAGCTGACCAAAGCGGACCCGCTCCCCCAACCCGACCAAAAACCGCGCTGCATCACCATCACGCTAACCTCAACGGGAAATAAGAATCAGGACGTCCTGCGCCTGAAACGGCTCCACGATATCCTCGTCTCGCGTCCCGGCCGAGATAAATTCGCTTTCCGCGTAAGAGAAAACGGCTTCCTCTTCGAAATCAACTTTCCCAACTTCACTACCGGGCTGACCGAACCATTGATCAACAAGCTGGAGAATATCCTGGGGTCAAGCAACATTGAAATCATGCAAGTGGGATAACCTGCTTTTCACCTCCCAATACCAATTCTGGTAGAATCGAATAAACAAGCAAAACTTTGAAAATTCCAACCCCGCCAAATGCGGTGGGCATTATAAATTTTCACTTACGATCAGGTTTTGCCCAAGTCTTCGAACCCATGCATTAGCTGCGGGGGATTCCTCCTCCGTAGACTAAAACCGACAAGGCAGAATGGACCCGTATGTCACGTATTGAAATCGATCTTAATCCGGTCACACTGCTCACTGTTGACGCCATTGGCAAACCCGGTGAGCGGGTGTTTTACCTGCAAGGCAAGGGGCCCAACCAGGTCGTCACCCTCCTGGTTGAAAAATTTCAGGTACAAACTTTGGCGCTGGCTATTGAGAACCTGATGATCGAATTGCACGAGAAAAGCCCTGGGTTGGTGGAAGCCTCACCCAACTATCGCGAAGAAGAAATGATCCTGGAACCGCCCTTGGATCCGCTCTTCCGGGTTGGTGAACTGAGCCTGGGTTATGACCCGGAACAGGACCTGATGGTGGTGATCGCCAGAGAAGTCCCACTGGACAACCCGGATGCCGGGGAAGATGAACTGAGCGTGGTGCGCTATTGGTGCACCCGGTCGCAGCTTTGGGCGCTGGGCCGTTGGGGAATCGAGCTGGCCAGCCGTGGCCGGCCGGTTTGGCCCTCCACAGGCGAACCCATCCTGCCACCGGGCGAGTTCTCCCCCAAGAATAACGGGCATAAAACAACCCCCTGAAAAACACGATGAACAAGGAAAAAAGCTGGATTCTGGAAGCGCTCCGTGAGGGCACGCTCCACTTGGAAGGCCAATTTGTATATGGCTCCAACACCACCTTTATGGTAACTTGCCGCTATCAGGGTGAGACGCTGAAGGCAGTTTACAAACCTGTGCGAGGAGAGCGCCCCTTATGGGACTTCCCGGACCAGACCCTGGCCCACAGGGAAGTGGCTGCCTACCTGATCAGTGAAGGACTCGGATGGAGCCTGGTGCCCCCTACCGTTTTCCGCAAGGATGAATCCGTCATGGGGCCGGGATCCGCCCAGTTCTTTGTTGAACACGACCCCGAATATCATTATTTCAATTTTAATGAAGGCGATCAGGCAAGGCTGCCGGAGGTCATGGTCTTTGACCTGCTGATCAATAACGCCGATCGCAAAGGCGGTCACCTGCTCGTTGGAGAGGATGGAAAGCTCTGGCTAATTGACCACGGCCTGTGTTTCCATGTCGAAGATAAGCTGCGTACCGTGATCTGGGATCACGCCGGTGAGCCTATTCCCGAATCCCTGCTGGCGGATTTGAGCGCATTCCTCCCCCGACTCGAGCCCAACCAAAACCTATCCGAAA
>JAXHUD010000148.1:0-5602 GCA_034189815.1 Chloroflexota bacterium | reverse complement strand
TCTTTCACACAGGGCCGACCCGGTTTCCCTTTTCTTACCTTCCGCTGCAGCATCAACTCAATGTTGTCTTTGAAATCCTCCCGGCCAAGCACCAGTCCTTGGTTGACGGTCTCCCGTATCTCGGGCAAAAAGGGGACAGATCTATTTTCTCAATGAATTTCATATACTCTCCTCCCTTCCTCGATTCGATCTGGCGTCTTCTTCGGTCTCCCTCTTTTGTTCAATGCGAGCCGAATCCCCAGCCTCTTCGCAATCTCGTCTCTAAATCTCTCGCTGCCCGTCGGATGCCCGTATTGAAGCGCCTCCCGGATATGTCGGACTTCGGCTTCCGGGACATCGGCCTGAACCCAGGCTTTGTAGCGTGATTCACGCTCTGATTGCGTGCGCCCCAGCCCCAGATAACAGACATCCAGATCCAGCCCCCTCGGTTCCTGCAGACCGGTTTTCATCCGGTAGCTGGACCATTTATAATCCTCGGGCCTCGCGACCATCCGGGCACGGATCGGGTTCAGTTCGATATAACGGCAACAGGCCAATAGATAGGCGTCCGTCTCGATGGGGCTGGACTTGAACCGCCCCTCCCACAGACTCCCTGTCCGCTGCTCCAGGCGATTGACGTAGCGGGTTTGCCGCCCGGCCAGCCGTTTCATTAGCTGGCTCAGTCCTTCTGTGTCGCTACCGGGCTGTAGAATGAGATGCACGTGGTTGGTCATAAGGCACCAGGCATAGACTCGACAATCGAATTCCTTTTTCAAGTTGAACAGATTTTCCAGGTAATACTGATAGTCCTCATCCTGCGAGAAAACCGTCTGGCGGTTGTGCCCACGATGTCTGATGTGATGCGGCGTCTCCGGCACTAGTATTCTTGCCTTCCTTGGCATAGCATGTCGCTCCTTTTTTCGTCATCGAATGCAGTTTAAACTCAAAAGAAACAGGTTTATTTCCTAAAAAATAAATCTGTCCCCTTTTTTTCTATTTTATCTAAATCCATATTATGTAACCTTTATTCCTTGACAAAGCTCAAGCTAATTAATTTATCCATATCTTTTTGATCTATTCTGTCACAAGATATAGATCCCCCTGATATCGAATTCGATAACCATCTGGATAGTACGCCTCCAACAAAACTAAAATTTACGTATTCACTAATTATTTTATTATTTTCAGTATTTTTGAGATAAACGCTATTTTTTTCTATCCCAAGAAATATATATTTCTTGTCAATATCAATCCCTGTTTTATATTTTTTTTTATAATCAAATTTGAAGAAATTATTTAAGCTTTGGTAATATATAAGATTATTATTGCCATCGAATTCCGAACTATCTAGAGAGACTTTTTCATACACAAATAGCCCCCTATCAGATTCACAAAGATGATCGAAATATACTTTCCCTATAATCTGATCTAAAACTGGCCCAACGAAAAATATCACTGGTATCAGTATTGAAAATAATATTTTTTTGGATAGCTTTTTTGTTTTATCACCACAAAAAATGTACCCGCCAAGATTACAGCGATATAGAAAAGCAATATAGGCATTAGTATCAGACCCATTTTTATATCCTCTCATTCTTAATGCTATCTTGTTTAGTTATCTCGTCCCTGCTACCCAATATCACCGCCTCATCCGTCTTCAGTTCTTTCGGCTTCTGATGGGTAATAAACAGGATTGTCACTTGCCCTTTTAACTTGTTAATGGTTTGCGCAAACTGCTCGGCGGTATGGTGGTCAAGGTTACTGGTGGCTTCGTCGAACACCAGTATCCTGGGGCGCTTGAGGATCGCTCGTGCAATCGCCATGCGCTGTTTCTGCCCGCCGGACAAGCCGGTGCCGTGTTCGCCGATTTCGGTCTGGTAGCCCTGGGGGAGTTGTTCGATCGTGGTGTGAATCTCCGCCATCTGTGCGGCCTGGACTACCTGTTCGAAGCTGGCATGAGGATTGGCCATAATCAGGTTGTCATAGATGGTACCGGTAAACAGCATGGTCTCCTGGGGCACCACGCCGAAGTAATCGCGCAACTCGTTAGCGCTGAGATGACGAATGTCGCAGTTGTCGATCAGGATGCGGCCTTCGGTGGGCTGGTAGAAGCCCTGCAGCAATTTGGCCAGGGTACTCTTGCCCGAACCCGAGGGCCCCATGATGGCGACACAGCCGCCAGCCTCGATATCCAGGCTCAGGTCTTTGTAGAGGTGCGGGAGTTCCTCACTGTAGCGGAAACTCAGGTGCTGGATGGCGATACGCCCTCTTCCGCTGCCCATCCGTGACGGCGAGGTCGAATAGGGCTCGCTGGGCGCGTCCATGACATCGCCCAGGCGCTTGACGGCGATATTGGCCTGCTGGAACTCCTGCCACAGGCCGACCATGCGCAGCACCGGTTGCGACAGGCGACTGGCAAACATCTGAAAGGCGATCAGCATCCCGATGGTAAAGTCCGAGGTAGTCATCACCAGCCACGCCCCCACCCCCAGCACCGCCAGGGTCTGGATCTGCTCCAGCGTGTTGCAGGCGACGTTGTAGGTGTTAGACAGCTTGCGGGTGTTGAAGCTGGAGGCCAGGAAGGTCCGCAGGTAATCGCCGTAGCGGTTCTTGAGCTGCGGCTCCATCTGCAGCGATTTGACCGTTTCCATGCCGCTGATGTACTCGGTGACGAAGGCCTGGTTACGGGCCCCGAGCTGGAACTGCTTGTTGAGCCGCTCACGCAGCACCGGGGTGATCAGGATACTGATGGTGGCGATGGCGGTCAGGATGCCGACCACGATCAGAGTCAACTGCCAGCTGTAATAGAACATGATGGCCAGGAAGATGAACAGGAACGGGAAATCCAGTATCAACGTCACCGCGGCGCCGGTGAGAAATTCGCGGATGGTCTCGATGCCCTGGATTCGCGCCACCAGGGTGCCGGTGGGCCGCTTCTCGAAATAGCGCATCGGCAGGCTGAACAGCTTGGTAAACACCTTGCTGCCCAGCACCGCGTCGATCCGGTTGCCGGTGTGCAACACCAGGTACTGGCGGGCCCAGGTCATCGCCGCCGTGAACAGCATGAACATCAGCAGGCCGAAGCCAATGACCATGAGCGTATTCATAGCCTGGTGGACGATGACCTTGTCGATGATCACCTGGGTAAACAGCGGCGTGGCCAGCCCCATCAGCTGGATGGCCAACGAGGCCAGCAGCACATCGCGCCAGATCTTCTTGTGCCGCAGCAGTTCAGGGATAAAGGATTTGAAGCCGAACTTCTCCGGCTCTTTATCCAGCTCGTCCTCGGGGGCGGCCTGCTCCTGTGGTTTGACCAGTAACAGCTCCGGTTCGAAGATATCGGCAAATTCGCCGGCGGGGATGGTTTGCGGGGTATCGGTGCCGGCCTCGAAATAGAGCAGCTTGTCGCCGTCGGTGCGGGCAATCAGGGCGAGGTTGACCGGGACAGGGTTCTCGGTGTCGTCCTCTTCGAGCTGCGAACTCGCCGGACCAGCTTCCCCGGGTCCGGGGTCTGAATTGGTATCAGGTGAATCTTGTCTGGCTTCCTCATGCGCTGATTGCGCTGGCGGTTGTGAATCAACTGTCCTCAATACGACCAGACAGGGAAGATGCTGGGAAGTCAGCTTGCTGGCCGGGTGCGCTTGCCAGTGGGACTCGAATTCCAGGGAATGGGCGGCCTGCTGCAGGCTGGCCAGCGTATACGGCGGCGGAAAGTGCTGCAGAAGTAATTTTGGATCAAACGGCCGCTGATGCAGCTGGCACAGACTTCCCACTGCCCAGAGAAAATGATCCCTGTCGATTTCACGGGCAATCCTTTGCATGCCCCACCCGGTTGTTGTTGGTTTTGTTTCGCGGGCCTGTATCGTAATTACCTGCAGGCCTCCCTACAGAAAAATGTTAATTGAATTCAATACACATGGAAAGAGTCGATGATTATTTTATCACCAACTGTTTTATAATCAGATGATTACGTCTATCCCTTTACAGGCCATGCAAGCTTAACCCTGTAAATTACTGTTCTGATAGTAATTCAAGGCAACGCCTGGTTACCAGTTCGAGGGAATGGGCCAGTTCCGACCCGGCATATTTTGCCGAGAAATTCTGTGCAGCGCGGGCATACGTCGGGTCATTGACCAGCCGTTGAAGTTTTTTATGAAAGGCAACGCTGTCTTCATCCTGATAGCCGCTGATGCCGGCACCAAGCTGTTCCACGTTGCGAGCGAGCAACATCTGTTCCTGCTGCATCGGCAGCATGAACAGAGGTTTACCGGCCATCAACACCGCCGTGACGGTGTCATGCCCCGCATGGCAAATAGCCAGATCGCACTGCCTGGTAATCGTCCGGATTTGATAGCGCTGTTTACTAAAGCTCATCCGAGGCCCGCTGAATTGGTCGATCAAAGTCTGCGGTAAATTGGGGGAAAAGATCAGCGCCTGACAGTCCGTTTCGGAAATCGCCTTGAGCACTTCCGGGGTTTTGCTGTACTCCGGCTTCAGATAGGCGAATATAGCGGGCTCCTGCTTACCCGGCCAGACCGGTTCGATACCACCTTCATCAGTTGTCAGGGTTCCCCAGTATTTCGCTTCGGGTCTACCCTGATAGTGATCAAGTTCGGGATAAGTGATGAGGAAATCCTCATCGACCTCGAACAGCTCGTAGAGGGCCTCCAGAGAACGAGTTTTGTAGTTCGCCAAAACTTCGTTCACCACCTTCAGGACCCGTTGTTCACTCTTTTGAAGCCGGGCAGATGGTATATTGTCCTCCGGCCGGAAATCGGGTGTCGGTACAGTATGCAGCGGATGAAAGAAACCGCTGCCAAACAGCGCTTTTTTAAATGAAAAGGATCTGGCAGCCAGTAATGCGGTCGGGGAATGATCGAACAGGACCAGATCCGGTTGCAATTGCTCGTACAGGCATCGCCATCCCGCTACCATACCGCTGAGGTTATTGGTATTGAGATAACCGAACAGAATCAGTATTTCGGCAAAGTTGGCCGGGGGCGAATTGACATTCGGTGTCTTGTATAGCCAGACAGGTGCCTGATAGACTGAAAACCCATATTGAACCAGCGTATCATAGGCATGAGAAAGGTCTTTGAGGATAAAAGAAACTTTATCACCCTCCTCTTTTAGCTTCAAAGCCAGAGGGAGTAAACGAGAAATATGGCCAAGGTGGCTTCCCAGTTCCCATGTAACAACAATATGTGACATTGTGCTGTAATTGTTCTAAGTTTTTCCAGCCGGGACACCGGGCGATTCACAATGGCGCCCGTGCTACAAAATATCGCATCTAATGGAATAACAATAACAACCCTTATCTCAGCTAGCAATAAAACCTCAAAAGCAAAGGAATGATTCTGCAGGCATGAGGCAACGTCAAAAACGTATACTGGTGACAGGCGGAGCCGGGTTTCTCGGCTCACACCTGTGCGAGCAACTTCTTGAGAGAGGTTATCATGTCCTGTGTCTGGATAACCTGCTTACCGGTAACCTGCGCAATATTCAGCATTTAATCACCCGGGCAGATTTCGACTTTATTCAGCATGATGTAACAGTTCCACTCAATATAAAGATCGATGAGATCTACAACCTGGCTTGTCCCGCCTCTCCTGTTCAATATCAG
>JAXHUD010000147.1:0-5610 GCA_034189815.1 Chloroflexota bacterium | reverse complement strand
ATATGAGCCTTTTCAACTGGCGAGTCCGCAAGGGCAATTTTGTCGGTTTGGGCCATTACTTTGATATCTTCGGAGATTTCTGGGGATTGTTAATGTTCCTGGCCGGGGTGGGACTTTTGGCTTTGGCCTATTGGTTCTGGACTAAGGCTTTCAAGTCGATGAGCCTGGGCAAATTGCTCGCTCGACTTCTCGCCGCTGGTGTTCTTGTCATCGGAGGCTTTATCCTGAGTTCTGGATGGGGAAGGATGGTGGCAGCCGGTAACGCGGACTTCCTGAACTCCCTGATCATCACACTTTATTACGCCATTGGCACCGTCCCGGCCGAGATCATATTAGGAATGATCTTGGCCTATATTTTGTTCCAAAATATTCGAGGTAAAGAAATTTATAGGATGATATATTTCTTACCTTACGTTACACCCACCGTTACCACGGCTGTCGTTTTCCAGATCATTTTCAGTTCAAGAGAAACCTCTATCGCAAATATGGTGATGACAGCCTTGGGGATGGATCCGCTCAGGTGGCGGTTCGAACCAAGGCCGTTTACGCAACTACTGGGGCTAAACCTGGAAGGTTTCCTGGCTGGACCGAGCCTGGCACTGATTACGATCATCATATTCGGGATTTGGACTTATGTTGGATATAACGCGGTCATCTTCCTGGCAGGCCTCGGCAACATCCCGCAGGAAATATATGAAGCTGCGGAGATTGACGGCGCCAATCGTTTTCACATGTTCCGGTATATCACGATGCCGCTGCTTTCTCCGGTGACCTTTTATTTATCACTGGTTGCTTTTATTGGTACCTTTAAAGCGTTCAACCATATTTATGTGCTCAGGGTGCCATCCGCACAGGATTCTGTGATCACAGCCAGCATTCGAATTTTTGATAGTTTTTATAAGGCGAATATGTACGGCGTCGCCACCGCTCAGGCGATTGTCCTCTTTATCGTGATCCTGGGTCTGACCTTTGTCCAAAACAAGATTATGGGAGAGCGAGTTTTCTATGGCTGATCTTTCCAATTCCATTTCAACCCACCGCACCAGCCATGAGGGTAAAGCCGGCCGCATCATTGGCCGAATCCTGATTTATCTTGTTCTGACGGCGGGCGCAGTCATTGCTCTTTTTCCTTTCTTTTGGATGATATCCACATCGTTGATGACCCTTGGTGAGACGATCAACCGGGTGTTGCTGCCTAAAACGCCACAATTTGAGAACTTTGTGGAAGCCTGGAGTGAAGCTAAATTTGGGAAGTATTTTTTCAACAGCGTCATGGTCACTGCAGGAACCCTCTCAGGTTTGCTTTTTACATCCATTCTCGCGGGCTATGCTTTTGCTCGGATTAATTTTAAAGGCAAAGACCTGATCTTTACCCTTTTCCTGGCAACAATGATGATGCCCGAATCAGTCACCTGGATCCCGAACTTCCTGATGATCCGCGGGGCGATTGTCCCGCTGCCAGGCGGGACCTGGTTGAATACGTTTTGGGCGCTGACGGTTCCTTTTATGGCGAATGCGTTCAGCATCTTTTTGTTGCGCCAGTTCTTTGCCCAGGTCCCCATGGACCTTTGGGATGCGGCTCGCATTGACGGCTGTGACCATACTCGTTTCTTGATTCAGATCGTCCTGCCCATCAGTAAAGCGCCTATCATGACCGTGCTCCTGTTTGGTTTCACGGCTTCGTGGAATGCTTTTACCTGGCCGCTGCTGGTGACGACGAACGACACCTGGCGACCGATGATGGTGGGTTTGTGGACATTTGTCCGTGAGGCGGGTCCTCAAACACACTTGTTGATGGCTGGCGCAGTTATCTCCCTGATCCCCATTCTGATCATTTATTTCCTGACCCAAAAACAATTCACAGAAGGTATTGCAACGACTGGATTGAAGGGATAGATTATTAATGGGTGGAAACCATATTTTTCTTTTGGATGATCCGAAACAGAAAGCTGTTTCGTTTATCAACGCATTCTCTCTATTCAACCCTTAATAAATGGAGGCATAAGATATGAAGAAGCACAGTTATTGGATCCTTGCAGTGATGGTTATCTCTGCAATGATTCTCGCTGCCTGCCAGAGCACTGGCGGAGACGACGCGACCGTTGATTGGTCCAGTGTCGAGCCCGCCTCGGAAATCACATTCTGGCACCAGCACAGTGGCGACCGTGAGGCCGAATTGTTGAAGGTTGTTGATGAATTCAACGCCACCAATGAATACGGCATCACCCTGACGGCAGAGTATGCCGGCGGTTATGGCGACATCTTCACCAAGATGCTCCCGATCCTCAATACACCTGAGGTTCCGGACCTGGTGGTAGGTTATCAGAACCAGACCGCAACGTATCAATTGGCCGATGCCATGTGGGACCTGAACGAAATCATAGATGATCCGACCTGGGGTATGCCCCAAGAGGATCAGGATGACTTCTTCCCCGGTTTCTTCGCACAGGATGTTTTCCCGTCCTTCGATAATGCCCGCTTGGGTCTTCCGCCAAATCGCTCCATGGAAGTTATGTACTACAACATGGACTGGCTGGCCGAATTAGGTTATGACGCACCCCCCGCCACCCCCGAGGAATTCAAGGAAATGGCTTGCGCAGCCGTTGAGCAACCCTTCAGCGGTGCAACCGCAGAAGGCAGCATGGGCTACCAGCTCAGCATTGACGCTTCCCGCTTCGCTTCATGGACCTTCGCTTTTGGTGGCAATGTTTTTAACTACGATAACAACGAATATACCTATGATGATCCTGCTGCAATCGAAGCTTGGGAATTCGTGCAGAGCCTGTTTGCAGATGGCTGCGCCACGATCGTGACCGAGAGCTACGGCGACCAGACCGATTTCGGCGCTGGCACCTTACTCTTCACCGTTGGTTCCTCCTCCGGTCTGCCTTACTATGGTTCAGCCGTTTCTGAGGGCGCGAACTTCAATTGGTCCGTGGCCGCGATCCCGCATACCACTGCTGATCCCGTTATGAATGTTTACGGCGCCAGCGTTGGTATTCCGAAATCCAACCCCGGACGCCAGTTAGCTGCCTGGATCTTCCTGAAATACTACACCAGCCCTGGCCCACAGGCTGATTGGGCTAAGGCCAGCAACTACTTCCCGACCCGGGAGAGTGTTGCTGATCAGATGCAGGATTACTTTGACGCCAATCCCGCCTACGCCACAGCTTTCGATCTGCTCGAGTATGGTATCTTCGAACCGCCTGTCCCCGGCTACGACTTCGTCCGTGACGAGATTGAAGCTGTGATGGCTGCCATCGTTGATAATCCTACTTCGGATGTTGGTTCCGCTTTGACTGATTTCAACGCCATTGCGAATGGCATCCTGGCCGATCAGATGGCCCAAATGGAAACGCCCACCGAGGAGTAATCCTTTGGAAGTGTAATAGTTAGTCCGATGAAGGCCGCTCTTTTCAGGGCGGCCTTTTTTATGAAAGATTAATAACCATGGTGTATAATGATTATCCAATCGGGGATGACTGGCTTCGACGGGAGAGGCTGGTCCCGGATTGCGAGTCGAGAGGTACCGAACTCGTAAAATCAGTACAAAACTTTAAGTGCCAATGAACGCACTGAATATGCTGCTATGCCTCTCGCTGCGTAAGCGATGCTAGCGCAATGACCTCATAAGAGGTCTCGTCCCCCGCTTGCCGTACGCCTGGCCGGCGGCGGGTGTGGCGACACAAAGTCAGGCTGCCATGCAGGATGCCGTTAATTGCATGAAAGAAGGGCTTTCGGGTCCTAACGGTTTGCGAAGGGGTCGCCCTGTGAGCCGGCTAACCTGGAGCGAGATCGAATAGGCTGACTACACTCGTAGATATCCGAGGGTCGAATCTTTCGGACGCGGGTTCGATTCCCGCCATCTCCACTAGAAACAAAAACCGCCTGACTAAGGCGGTTTTTGTTTGGAAAAGGGGGATGATGTAGAAGCTTAGGCAACAAGCTCACCATGTGGACTCTTTATTGGCGGTGACAGCCTGAGACAAGGTTTCAGATCCTTCGATTTAAAACTTCGATGTTAAAAAAGCGCCAGCATGAAGGGGGATTTTGGTGGGAAAAGTCGCAGCAGTCGCACAGCTTGTTCATCCGAGGGGTTGCCCCAGCCGCGATATTGGAATTCCCGCGGATTATACACCCCGTAGACCAGCGCTGTCAGGCCGTGGATGCTGAGCTCACACTCAGCTCTGTCGCCTGATTCAACTATCAGCAGACCGTCTTCACTTCGCAGACGCCAGGCACCCTCATTCCAGGGTGCGTTGGGATCTGTGATACGGACAGTGATCTCACTCTCACCGACTGGAAGCCCTGAGAGCGCCGGTATCGTAGTTACCCGACCCATGGGAGCGTGGAAGAGTGTCCCTTGTTCAGGGCAAATATTCGTAAAGAGTAATTCGCCCTGGATGTCCGGTTTGAGCACCAGTTCCACTTCGGCAGCCTGATCCTGATGTCGTGCAATCCAATCCAGCAGCAGGAATTTCCCCAGTGGTTCCGAATAGAGAAAATCGAAGGCACGTAGGGTCTGGTCCATCGCATCTCCTCTTAACACGTATTGTAATACACCGATGGCCTCGCCGTCACGCCTGGCAAAGGCCAACCAGGAGCTATGATCTTCGGGCTCAGGCTCGCTCGTTTGGGCAAAGAGCGACATTCCATGGATGGCTTGTTGAAGCTCCTTGAGGAACGTGCGGAATTCAGCATACCCTTCTCCGAAGCGCAGCAATTCAACTTGACCGGGAAGATCCATTTTCATCACCGGCGCCAGGGTTTCAGGTTTGAAAGTGATTTTCCTGGTTTGAGGTAGAGTGACGTACCCCATGTTTTCATAAAACGACTCTTTGAAGGGATAAAGACAGGAGACGGGAATATTGTCCTCGTGGAAAAACTCGAAGAATCGGTTCATTATCAACCGAACATGGCCCTTGCGTCGGGCTTGTGGGTGAGAAGCAACCTGGGCAATACCCTTCATGGGGACGGTTTTGCCTCGCAGGTTCTGTGTCATCGTGCGGGCGCTGCCAACAGTTCGAGGGACGCCTTCCTCATAGATGGCCAGAAAGGTCAATCCGCCACGGTTTTTGATTTTTTAGCATATTCCTCAAGATCCGGTAGCGGCGGTGTCGGAGTGAAGGCATACCCATTTAGTTCGTGGAAGATTTTGATGGCATCTTCAAGATCGAGTGTTCGTATTTCGGGAGTCATTTAGCCTCTTCTCATTATTCCTTCCAGGCGAAGAGCACCTGGGCATTCGCCGTGGTGATCTCGGCAACCGCTTTGGGGCTGGTGTTGTGCAGCCGGGCGATCTCTTCTGCGATCAGAGGGATAAAGGCGGGCTCGTTGCGCTTCCCGCGGTTTGGGTGGGGCGTGAGGAAGGGTGCGTCGGTCTCCAGCAGGAGATGATCGAGCGGCAGGTTGCGGACCACGGCCTTTCGGTCAGGCGCATTGGTGAAGGTGACCGGCCCTGTGATGCCCAGATAGAAGTTCATGCTCAGAGCTTCCTGCGCTGCTTCCAGGTCTGCGCTGTAGCTGTGCAGCACGCCGGGTCGTTCGGCGAGGGAGCGTCCCTCACGGACCAGGCCGGCATGCCAGTCCCTGAGGATCGCCAGTAAGTCC
>JAXHUD010000146.1:0-5829 GCA_034189815.1 Chloroflexota bacterium | reverse complement strand
CTGATCGTGCGGGACCGCTGGGAGAAACACTTCGGGCATATTTTCCAGGTGGGGCAGGCCCGAGTGGTGTTCCTCTCGGGGTCGCCGACGGCCAATATCGTGGGGGCTACGGCCTCGGCGCTGCTCTCGGTGGACGAGGCGCAGGACGTCCAGATCGCCAAGTTTGATAAGGAGATCGCCCCGATGACAGCCAGCACAAACGCGACGATCGTCTTTTGGGGTACGGCCTGGACTAGCCGTACCCTGCTGGCGAGAGAGCTGCGGGTGGCCCGTGCGGCCGAGAAACGAGACGGCCGGCGGCGGGTGTTCCATCTGAACGCAGACCGGGTGATGGCCGAGGTCCCGGCCTATGGCCGCCACCTGCAAGAGCAGATTGAGCGTCTGGGGCGCAACCACCCGATCGTGCGGACGCAGTATTACTGCGAAGAGATTGATGCGGAAGGCGGGCTCTTCACACCGGAACGGCAGGCGCTGATGCGCGGGGGCCATCCAGCACAAAGCAGGCCGACGGATGGCGTCACTTACGCGATGTTGCTGGATGTGGCCGGTGCAGATGAAGCTGTGGGTGACATCAGTACGGGAGATTTGGCGAACCCTGGCCGGGATGCAACGGCGCTGACGATTGTGTCGGTCGGTCACCATGCGCGGAACGACTTGCCGGACTACCGGGTGGTGCACCGGCGGATGTGGGTGGGCGTGTCGCATACCCGCCTCTACGGCCAGCTGCTTGCCCTGGCGGAAGCCTGGCGGGTGTCGAAGCTCGTAGTGGACGCGACCGGTGTGGGCGCTGGATTGGCCGCTTTTCTGGAAAAGGCGCTGCCGGGTAAGGTGCAGCCTTTCATCTTTTCCGCCAAGACCAAGTCGGCGCTGGGTTGGGGCTTCCTGGCCGTGATCGACTCGGGCCGCTTCCACGATCTGGCCTGCCCGGAGGGTGACCAGGGGGAACAGGCCCGGCTCAGTAAAGCCTTTTTTCGAGAGGCTGAATTCTGCCAATACACCGTGACGCCCGGACCGGCGAAGCGCCTGCGCTGGGGCGTCCCGGATGGGACTCGGGACCCGGCCACGGGCGACTTGGTGCATGATGACCTGCTGATCAGCGCCAGTCTCTGCGCCTTGCTGGACGAAACGACCTTTAATATTTACCTGCCCAGTGCGATCATCCCCGGGCGGGACCCACTCAAGGAGATAGACCGTGGTTAACGAACAGTACGCTTTTGGGATTGACATTTCCCGTTACAACACCTCACCGGACGGCCGGGTGCAGGTTGATTTCGACGCCATCGCCGCCCATGCGCCCAAGGTGGTCTTCATTGCCATGCGGGCGGGGATCTCCTGGGGCTACCAGGACCCCTGGTTTGCTTCCTATTTTACCGAAGCCGGGCGGATCGGGCGGGCGCGGTTGGCGTATCACGTACTCTACCCCGGCGAGCCGGCCCAGGCCCAGATGGATAACTTCTTCCGCATTTTGGGACCCGCAGACCTGGCGCGGACGCCGCTGGTTCTGGATTTGGAATTGGACCACGGACAGACTCGGGGGCGGATCACGGCGACGACCGCGGCAGCTTGCGAGATCATCCGCGAGCGAAGCGGACGGACACCGGTCGTGTATTCCCGGGCAGGCTGGGTGGACCAGTTTTTGCGGGTGGGGGACCTGCCATCAGTACACTGGTGGCTGGCGCAGTACCGCTGGCCCTGGCCCTACCCGCTGGCGACGCCGGAGCACCGTTGCCCGCCCGCGCTGCCGCAGGGCGTGACGGACTGGCTGGTGCATCAGACGGCCGCGCGCGGGCTCTCGATTGGGGCGCCCGCCGCGCATTTCATGGACTATGACCGCTGGAACGGGGACGAAGCTGCCGTGTGGGACTTCATCGGGGGTGCAGCGCCAATGGCGTTCCGCTGCCCGGTGGACGGCGCACACTGCCCCGTGCGGACGGCGGACGGTGAATTTATCCAAGCTTAGGAGAGGAGATGGTGCGATGTCATTGACACAACGCCTGTTCGGAGGACTGTTCCAAACGCTGGTAGAGGCCAGCGTGCGGGAGCGGCTGGCCGTGGTTGAAGATGAGAATGCGTTTTTGGTGGGTGTACGGCGCTATGACGAATCGCTGCGCGACCGGCTGAGCCCGGACCGGGAGACGGTGCTGGAAGCCTGCCTGAAGGCCTGGCGGGAGGATCCGCTGGCGCGGCGTTTGGTGGGGCTGACCAGCCAATATGTGGTGGGCGGCGGGGTTGATCTCGGCTGCGAGCATGCACCGACGCAGGACTTTCTAACCACTTTCTGGCAACACCCGTTGAATCACATGCCGATCCGGCTGGGGGAGCTTTGCGACGAGCTGACCCGTTCAGGGAATTTGTTCGTGCTGCTTTCAACCGATCAGGCCGGGATGTCCTATCTGCGGGTCGTCCCTGCCGCGGATATCGACCGGATCGAGGCGGCCGAGAACGACATTGAACAGCCCCGAGCCTTCGTGGCCAAATCGGGCCTGACCTATGCGGCCTATGATGCGGCGGCGGATGGGCCAAGCGAGGGCGGCGCTTTTCCGCCGGTGATGCTGCATTACGCCATCAACCGGCCAGCCGGGGCGCAGTGGGGGGAATCGGACCTGGCGCCCTTGCTGATTTGGCTGCGACGATATGCCGCCTGGCTGGAAGACCGTATGCGGCTGAACCGTTTTCGTAACGCCTTTATCTACCGGGTGAAAGCGAACTTTACCTCGGAGGCCGCCCGGCGGACGCGGCAGGTGGAACTTGCGGCCAACCCGCCTTCGCCGGGGTCGATTTTGGTGACGGATGAGAGCGAGGACTGGTCCGTGATCTCGCCGAAACTGGAAGCGCTGGACGCGCAGACCGACGGCCTGGCGCTCAAGAAGATGATCGCGGCCGGGGCGGGGGTGCCGATGCACTTCCTGGCGGAGCCGGAGGGCTCTACAAGGACGACGGCCGAAGCTGCCGGCGGCCCCACGCACCGCAAGTTTGACCAACGCCAACGCTATTTCCTCTGGCTGCTGGGTGACCTTCTTCGGGCTGTGGTGGCGCGGCGCGCTTTGGTGGACGGACGGGTGGACCCGCGGGCGGCGATCGAGCTGCACGGCGCGGACATCACCGCCCGGGACAATCTGGCGCTGGCCCAATCGGGCGAGAAGGTCGGCCCGCTGTTTGAGGGGCTTTATCAGGCCGGGTTGATTGACGCCCGGGAATATTTGCGGGTTGTGTATCGGTTTGTGGGGGAAGAGGCCGACCTGGACGCGCTGCTGGCGCGGGCTATCGAGACCCCCAAATAGAAGAATTTACAAATTTAGATCTTGAAGAACGATCGTTATTCGAGGTTGCTTAAATGGAGAGAAAGAAAGTGGAATATGAGCAGAAAAGATTGGATAGGAAACCTTATTGAAGATCTCCATTGTTCGAGATGCAAAATAATAATCGGTAAGGTAGTTATAATTGATGATAATGAGTTATTGCAAATTGATGGGTTGATTCTCAAAGAAGCACATGGCATTTGTTGTAATTGTGGTGCTGGATTCCATTATTCTTTAGCTGAGAAAAGACTAAAGGAAATTCTAAATCATCAGAGAAAGATAAAAAAGGTGTCTAATGAGTAAATCTAACGATCTAGAAAAGAGAATACAAAAAGACGAACCTCTATCTACACTTTTATATGAGGCGGAAGATAGATTCAGCATTGTTGCAGGTTTTACAACAAAGACGACATACATGATTTTCCTTAATAACGGACATATTTTACGACCAAAGTTTCGAAATAAAATCGACTTAGCTTGGTTGCTATTTATATTAGAAGATGAAAAGCACAGAGAACAAAAAAGGAATGATATCCATGTACCTCTTGGGATAGATTTTTCAAAAATTCCTGTTGATATTTTGGATATCATCATAAATAGAATTAGCCGTGCGAAAAACATCCCTTATTCAATTAAAAATCCATTTAATTTCCCATATGAATATCTTGGATTTTACCTACCAAATACCAACGATATAGCCAAAGTTCTTTCGAGATGGACAGATCTTATGGTTTCCGAATGGAGAATAATCCATGGTAAGCGTTTATTTATCGGATTTGGTTATGAGGAATTCTCAAGGAAAATCGACGAAGGAACTTATCCTGATATCTATTCTGAATTTGAAAAAAAATACCAGTTTGACCATATCAAAGAACAAGGAATTGAACTCAAATCTCTACGAGGATTGTGGCTTGCAAATGACATAATCATCCGTTTGCGTGCTATCTGGGATAAGCTCTTGAGTGAATTAATTCTTAAATCTTTTTTTAATGTAAGCAGTCCACCTAAGAAGTTATCCAGCGTTCGTAGGAAACTTAAGGAATGCAGCAATAATTCAAACAACTTGTCTACAATGCAAGTTCAATGTTTAGACATAGTTATAGAATTATCGCAATCAATTAATGAAATTCGGAAATGGCGTGACCATGATGTACATATGGTTTCTGAAACAATTCAAGGAGTTTTTTCAAGAGATCAAACATCTGAAACTTTGTTTTCGTTGTGGGAAAAAATCAATGAGTTTCATAATATTACACGAGAAGCTATTTTTGCATGTTTAGGTTTATTAATTTTGAATTCTGATCAGGAAGTCAATACTCCATATTTAAATATTTCAGGTTATTGTAATGATGAGTTCAAGAAATTTGATCCGGAAAACAACTTAGAGATAGAACAATTGGAAGAACTCGCACATTTAGCTGAAGAAGGGTGTCTGGCAGACGAAGAAAAAAAAGCAAGGGAGATATTACTGAATCTTTGGAGATTGGAGGTAAGTTCTAATAAAATTGAAGTTAATTATGATAAATAGGATGTAATAAAGATTTGTAAAAAAAACAAAATTATTGGGAAAGCCAGAGTTTACCGCCTGGCAATGTAAATCAGCGATGGTTGCATTGCCAGGTTTTTTTGTTAATCTTTTCAAATTAATAAATGTATTCTTGAAAGGAGTGAGAGGATGCAGGATGAACAGGTTCGACCGAAACAGGCGGAACATCGCCTGGTGTTGGAAGCCAGCGCCCGGCCGGTTTCACCGGGGCGGTTCGAGGTGCTGGCGATCACGGCGGGGAAGGGCAACGGTTGGCACTTCCCGGCTGCGGCCCTGCAGGCCAGCTTGCCGCTGTGGGAAGGCGTGTATTGCTTCATTGACCACGACCGGGGCGCCCGGAGCGTTCGGGATATCGGCGGGGTGCTGCAGGACGCGGCCTGGGATGAGGCAAGCCAGGGAATCCGCGCCACCCTGGCGGCCTTTGGCCCAGGTGGACCGGTGTTGATGGCGCTGGGTGAGCAGATCCTGGCCGGGGAGGGTCACCCGGCCGGTAAGATCGGTTTTTCAGCCGATGTGTTATTCGCGGGCAAGAACCGGATCGTGGAGAAGGTGCTCAAGGTCTTCTCTGTGGACCTGGTTTATGACCCGGCCCGCGGCGGCGCGTTCCTGCGCGCTTTGAACCAATCAGATGAACAGAATGGAGGATTACGGATGACTGAACAACTGAAGGATCAGGGGACCGGCAAGGTCCCAACCAAGACGGCGGGGGAAGAGGCAACGACGATGGCCCTGGAGACCCGGGCGGTCCGGCAGCAAATGTGCCGCTATCTATTGGATTCGGCGCTTGATGCGGCTAAATTACCTAAACCAGCGACCGCGCGGGTGCGGCAGCGATTTGCTGACAAGGTGTTTGACCCGGCTGACCTGGACCAGGCGATCGAGGATGCCCGCGGCCTGGTGAGCGAGCTGACCGGCGCGGCGGTGGTTAACGGACCGGGGCGGATCACGGGCATGGTGACCTCGGCAGAGCGGCTGCAAACGGCT
>JAXHUD010000145.1:0-5864 GCA_034189815.1 Chloroflexota bacterium | reverse complement strand
TTACACAATTTCTATGACCTTAAAATGCCAGTAATGTTTGGAAAAAAAAAACACCCTTTCCTGCCTGCTGCACTTTGCTTGCAGGCATCCTTCCCCTGAATCAGGGGAAGGAACGAGGATGGGGTTTTTAGCGCGTTAAAAATGATATGTTTCAAGTCACTATTTTAATCCCCGTCGCCTCGCTCATTCCGGTTCACTCAGCCGATCAAACCCAAGCCCTGCAGGAATTGGTAGACCGCGAAGCCGGCCAGGGCCAGCGCCGCGACCAGCAACATCGTCCGGCGCACTTTTTCCCCCATCCGCCGTACGGATGAGAAGAGCAGGATCAGGACCATGTTGGTCAGGATGAAGACCCCGTAAAATGTGCCGACATAACCCAGCCCCCAGGCGGGTGAGACCGCCCAGGCTTCCAGCAGGTTCGGCCCGTTGATCAGACTCCAGAACAGCCAGGGCCCCGGCGACAACAGGTTCATCAGGGTGGCTTTCCACAAGGTTTGGATGAAGCCGGTCTCCATTTCCGCCTCAACCGGTTTGAAATGCCGATAGGCGCGCAGTGAGTCCCAGGCCAGGTAGAGCAGGAACAGCGAGCCGCCAATCTGCAGGACCCGGACGAGGGTTTCCGAGATGTTGTTGAGCAGCACCAGGACGATCAGAATCACCGGCCCGTCACTGACGACCGGTGCGAAGGCAGCGGGCAGGGTTTTCTTCCAGCCGCCTTTGATGGCGTAGGAAAGGAAGATAGCTTGCAGCGGCCCGGGCGTCACACCGGCGGAAAAGCCGATCGTGGCTGCTGTGAGAAGTGTGGAAAACAGCATGGCTCTATTATAGACGATCCAGCCCTAATTTCTTATGGTTTTGGCCCCTGAAAATCATGATAGAATCGCCATATACCGAGCTAATGAAGGGGAACCCATGAACACCACCCTGCCCGAACCCGCTCTGATCCTGGTTGCGATCCTGCCCAACCAACGCGATTTCGACATCGCCCGCCTCTTTGGCTGGTATCGCATTCCGCTCAAATCTGCACCTAAAGTCATTTCTGTGGACTACCTGGCCTTTTATCAGACTGCGGCCTTTGGCGAAGCCGACCGCTGGCAGATCGCTTATGTCGCCCGCATCATGGGCCACGAGCTCACCCGGCGGCGGGATCTGATCCGCGATGAGCCGGACCATCCCCGCGCACACGAGGAATATTTCAAGCTTCAGATCGGTCCGGTGCAGCGGCTGGCGCGCCCGATCCCGGCCGGCGATTGGAAGCGGATCACCTTTTTCTACACCACCGGAAAACAGTTCAAAACGGCCCAAACCATCAATGACCTGGTAGTCAAAGCCCAGGATGAGCGAGACCTGCTCTGGCACACACTGCGCGAACGCGCCCTGCGCGCCAACGAGTATCGGGCCGAGACCCTGCCCGAGATGGCCATTGACCCGGCGATCGTCGCCCTCTTGGGGAAGCTGGACGCGGGGTAGTTTTTCTATTTTTTGCGGTCTGTTGAATATGTGATTCTTAGCCTCGTTGATATTTGTTTAACCGGAGGTTACGGGTCAATTGGGGGACTCACAACCCCAGTACGCGGTCATATTGCTGTTATAATTGTGCCCGGTGCGACATGCGCCGGCCCATACAATTCATCCGGTCATCAACGGTAGTTATTCCGGGTTCCGTTTCCGAGCTATATAGCTATATAATGAAGCCCCCCGACTCACTGTTTTGACTTTTGACCCTGATTGTCTTAAAATTGGGTTTCGCACGTTGCTATCATACGCACATATTATAAGGAGCAAGGAAGGTCTCTTTCATGAAAGAATACAAAACCGAATCGATTCGAAATATTATCCTGGCCTCTCACAGCAGCGCTGGTAAGACGATGCTGGTCGAAGCCCTGGCCAACTATACCGGGATCACCACCCGCGTAGGCCAGATCGAAGATGGCTCAACCCTCTCCGACTTTGATGATGAAGAAATCCGGCGCGGTATTTCACTGTTTACCTCCGTGGTACCGATTGAGTATGACAACATTAAACTCAATCTCTTCGACACCCCCGGGTACACCGATTTCATCGGCGAGGTCATCGCCGCCATGCGTGTGGCGGATGGCGCCCTGATCCTGGTTGATTCGGTGGCTGGCCTGGAAGTCGGCACTGAAATGGCGCTGCAATATAGCGAACAATTCAACCTGCCCAAGATGATCCTGATCAACAAGATGGAGCGGGAAAACGCGAACTTCCAGAAGGCGCTTAAATCTGTTCAGGACCATATTGAGACCCGTTTGCTCCCACTGCAAATCCCATGGGGTGAAAAATCTGATTTCAAAGGTGTGATTGACCTGATGTCAATGAAGGCTTTTGAAGGCGACGCCAAAGAAGGCGTGGAGATCCCCGCCGAGTTTAAGGAAGAAGCCGAAGCTGGCCACCTGGCGCTGGTTGAAGCCGCTGCTGAGGGTGAGGATGAACTCCTGGAGAAATATTTTGAGAACGGCGACCTTTCTGATAAAGAGATCATGCGCGGCCTGCGAAGTACTGTTTTTGAGGGTAATTTCATTCCCGTGATGGTGGCTGCCGGCGCACACAAAATTGGATTGAAGCCCTTGCTGGAAGTCCTCAGTCATCTGATGCCCTCACCCGCAGAAGTGGGCAATGTGGTGGCCATTGATGACAAAGGCGCAGAGGTGGTCCTTGAACCGAAGGACGACGGACCTCTGGCAGCATATGTTTGGAAGACCACGGCCGACCCCTTCGTGGGTAAGCAGACCTTCTTCCGGGTTTATTCCGGTAAGATGGTAGCCGACGAACGGGTTTGGAACAGCGCCAAGGAAGAAGATGAGCGCCTGGCAGGCATGCAGGTGCCGCAAGGCAAGGAAGGTATCCCGGTCAGTGTACTGCACTGCGGTGATATCGGTCTGGTGGCCAAGTTGAGCGTCACGACCACGGGCGACACCCTTTGCGATAAGGCCAACCCTTTGAGCCTGCCGAAAGCCGATTATCCGAATGCACTCTACCAGGTAGCTGTTTTCCCCAAGACCCAATCCGACGCGGCCAAGCTGAGCAGCACGCTCTCCCGGCTTTGCGAAGAGGATATGACCCTGTCCTGGCATAACGAAGCCGCGACCCATCAGACGATCCTGCAAGGTATGGGCGATCAGCACATTGACGTTGCTATCCGCCGGGCGGCGAATAAATTCCAACTGGGTCTGGACATTGAAGAGCCGAAAATCCCCTACGAGGAACATATCTCGAAACAAAATTCGGCCATGTATCGTCATAAGAAACAAACTGGCGGCGCCGGCCAATTCGGTGAAGTACATTTGACCGTTGCTCCGAGTCATGATGAGGACTTTGAGTTTGAGAATGCTGTTGTTGGCGGTTCGATTTCCAATAATTATATGGCCTCGATTGAAAAGGGCATCCGCAATGTGATGAAGGACGGTGTGGTTGCCGGATACCCCGTGCATAAGGTGAAAGTTTCTGTCTATGATGGTAAAGAACACCCCGTGGACTCCAAACCAATCGCCTTTGAAATCGCTGGCCGCGAAGCCTTCAAACTGGCTTTCAAAGACGCTGGGGCCGTATTGTATGAGCCGATCATGAAAGTGGAAGTGATCGTCCCCGAGAGCAACATGGGTGACGTGCTCGGCGATATGAACTCCCGCCGGGCCCGTGTGCAGGGTATGGCCACGGAGAAAGGCCGTTCCACCGTGACGGCCCATGTGCCGCTGGCTGAGATGCTGCGCTATACTACGATCTTGCGGTCCATGACCGGCGGGCGCGGCTACTTTACAATGGAACCCAGTCACTATGAAATGGTCCCGCAGCACCTGGCGCAGGAGATCATCGACGCCAAGAAGCGCGAGGACGAGGAAAACGAAGAGTAATAAGCTCTTATCACACGAGATTAGTACTGCCCTGGCATAAAATCGTCGGGGCAGTTTTTGTTTTGGCTTCTCGGCTGAGATCGAAGGTCAAAACTTCCTGATAAAATTCAACCATGACTGATACCCATTGGATCTTCATCTCACCCCATCTCGACGACGTCGCGCTCTCCTGCGGCGGGCTGGTCTGGGACCTGGCGCGTGAGGGTGATCGCGTTGAGGTCTGGTCTGTGGTTGCGGGCGACCCGCCTGAGGGGTCCTATTCCGACTTTGCCGAGGAGAACCACCAGCGCTGGGGTCAGTCCGGTCGTGAAGCGATGGTCCTGCGGCGGGAGGAAGATTGGGCTGCCTGCCGGGTTCTGGACGCCGAGCCGCGCCACCTGGATTTCATTGATGCAATCTACCGGTCTGATCCGAAGACCCGCCGGCCGATTGTGAATAATAATGATGAGCTTTTTGGAAAACGGCCCGAAACCTGGTTGGTGGCGGCGATCGCCGCTCGGCTGGCTTGCGAACTGCCAGCAGACGCTCGCGTTGTATTCCCGTTGGGCCTGGGTGGGCATATCGACCACCGCGCGGTCGTGGCGGCAGGGCAAATGTTGGGCCGGTCGACGGCCTGGTATGCAGATTATCCCTATATCTTGAAGCACTTCGTTTCGCCGCTGCTGACCGGAAGCGGACTTGGGCTCCAATCCCGCCAGTTGGACGAAGACGCGCTGGCAGCCTGGCAGGAAGCCGTACTTTGCTACGCAAGCCAAATCGGCGACTTCTGGCGTGATGCTGAAGAGACCCGCCTGGCGTTGCGCAACTACATGGCCGGCGGTGGGGGCAGGTTGTGGGTCTGGAAATAGATTAGGATCAGGGATATGGGGGATTTGTGTAATTCTTTGAATGTTCCGAATCTTTAGAGCTTGATCAGGTTTTCTTCCCCGGCCAGCAGGCGCTTGATATTGGCGCGGTGGCTGACCCAGATGATGCTGCAAAGCAGCAGGCCGAATAGTACGAAAATCCAGGCCTCGAACTTGAGCCAGAACGCCAGCGGGAAGAGCAAGGCCGCTGCCAGGTTCACCAGACTCATCAGGCGGATTTTCTTGACCGCGAAAAGCCAGATCGCCAAAAACCCCAGGAAATATAGCAAGCCAAAGTAAGCACCTAAAATGCCGAAGATCGTCGCCACGCCCTTGCCGCCTTTGAACTGTAACCAGATCGGGAAAAGATGCCCCAACACGGGCATCAGCGAGACCAGCAGCACCAAACCCGTTCGGGCAAAGAGTGTCCGGGCCACCAGGGCCGGTACAAAGCTCTTGGTGAAATCCAGCACGCCCACCAGCGCCCCCGTTTTCCAGCCCAGGTTGCGGGCGATATTGGTGGCGCCGATATTACCGCTGCCCACCGTGCGGATGTCAATCCCCTGCTTGCGGGCGATCAGCATGCCGAAGGGGATGGAACCGATCAGATAGGCCGAAATACAACTTAGAAGCATTACCGTGTAATTTTGCATCATATGGTTTAACAACGGGTAACTTCTTTCGTTGCTTGAGTGGATGTTAACGATAGATAAAGGTTTCCTATGGATGAATAATTGGTGATATTGACGCTGATTTTGACACAAGCTGCCGATTAGGTAGGGTTAGATTGTTAAATATTTTTATATGGCAATAAAAAATATCGTTCAAGATACACTCCCTCACAAGGACAAGCTCGTTATAGCAATCATCCTCTGGGTCGTCGGCCTATTGGCAACCGTGCTTGATGTCATTACTCTGTCCAATAACCTGGGCGTTTGGGCGCTTGTTGTTGCTGAGCTGCTGTTGATCCTGGACTCGTTAATCGATAAATATTTAATTCGAGGCCGGGGCTATCGGCTAAACAATGCCGATAGCTCGTTGTCTTGACAGCCTGACCCCCATCAAGTAAAATCGTCATCACCCTGAAAAAGTAGGGCCTGTAGCGCAGTGGGAGCGCGCCTCAATCGCACTGAGGAGGTCGAGGGTT
>JAXHUD010000144.1:0-5927 GCA_034189815.1 Chloroflexota bacterium | reverse complement strand
CGTCGATTGGCTGGAGAAGGCTCACGATGCCAATCCGGACAATCTCAAGATCCGTCTGACCTGCGCAGAAGCTCAGGCCGCTAACCTGAACTTCGCCAGAGTTCTAGCCCTCACCGATGTTCCTAAAATATCGTCTAAAACACCAGAAGGCCTGGATTTGGTCTGTCTCAAGGCTGAAATCGCTTACCTGGCGGATGACGACCTTGGCGGCATGCAAGCTGTAAAGGATATCGACTCCGGTCTCTCCACCTACCCTCGCCTGTTGGCACTCCAAAGCCGCTTGGCCGCCGGGATGGGCGAGATGGAAGTCGCTCAAAACTACCTGGCAGAGGCTGTCACCGCCTTCGATGACACCCTGGCGCAAGCCGAGAGCAACAAACCCACTACCCTTTTCCGCAAAGCGATGAACCTGAACGGAATAGCGGAGGCCACATTGGCGCTGGGGGACCTTCCCCAGGCCGCTATCGCATTCGAACAGACCGACAACCTGCTCCCCCATCAACCCCTGTTCAACTGGCGATTGGCGACGGCGCTGACACAGGCGGCTGAGGCGCAAGCCAAAGCCGATTTGCTGGCGGTCAAATTGCACGCACCTGGTGCACAGTATCGCTCAACCGATGCCTATACGACTTTCAACAATTGCATGAACCGAATCAAGCCAACCCTCGACCAACAAACCTGGATCTGCCTAAAAGCCCGCGGAACAGCGGCCTTCACCGGCGAGTGGCATCTGACCACCAACATTGACAGCTGCCTGAATAATCCTGAGATCGCCCCCGCCATCGTGATGAACAGCGATGACGACGCCTTGATCCGCAATGTGCTGCAGAGCTACCCGGAAAATGAAAATGTCCTGCAAGCCTACGGCCTGAACGCCCTACGCTTCAAAAAGGTCGACGGCATCCCGGCTGTTGAGAAAGCCCTGGAACTGGACACGCTCAACCCCCTCAACCATGCGCTGCTGGCATTCCTGAACCAATCAGAGCCTGAGATGGCGCTCAAATCCATTGAGACCGCCCTGCAAATCTGGCCCGGCGAGCCAGCTTGGCATGGCTTTGCCGCTGACCTGCAGCTCCAACTGGGATACACCGACGAGGCGACCGCCCATATTTCCGAAGCCCTCGAGAAGGACCCCAACAACGCAGCGCTGTGGCAGCAATCGGCGGAAATACGTTTGCAGTCCAATGATCTGGCCCAGGCAAAAGTCGCCCTCGAAAAGAGCGTCCAAATGGAAACCAGGGATGCCGGGGCCTGGTTGAAACTGGCGGAAGTCAACCGCCGGATGGGCGACATGCCAGCCGCGATCCGGGACGTGCAAAACGCCCAAGAGTTAGAACCGGATAATAAATCCCTGGCTATCAAGGAAGCGCAACTGCTTCTGGATCAGGAAGATTTCGCGACGGCTATCGAAAAGACAGCCGCGATCCTTGAAAAAGACCGGGCGAACAACGACGCCCGCATCATCCAGGCGCAAGCGCTGGCCAAACAAGGCAAATTCGAGAAGGCCATGGAGACCCTGGAAACCAGGATCAAAGAACAGCCCAAGGACACCCATCTGGTTGTCGAATCCCTCAAAATTAAAAAGGACTTCGAAGGCCCTGAAGCGGCTCTGCCAGGATTGATCAAGCTGGCTGAAGCCAACACGGAGGATCCTGAAGTGCTCACCTTGTTGACCGACTGGCTGATCCAGACCAACCGTTTGGAAAAAGCAGCCCAGACCGCACAGACCGTCTTGCGCATTCTCCCCAGGGAAGCCAAGGTGCACCTGATGCTGGGACGCCTGCAGCGCAAGAACGGCCAACTGGACCAGGCCATTGCCCATCTAGCTGATGCGGTTGCCTACGACCCCAATATGGTAGAGGCCTATATCGAACTGGGCAAGACCTACCAAGAACGCCGCGACCTGGAAGAAGCCATCAAAGCCTTCCAAAAGGGAACGGAGGTCGCACCCAAGGATCCACGCCCCTACTATCACGCCGGCCTGGTGCTCAAAGAGTGCAAAGACTACACCGGCGCGGAAAAAATGCTCAAACAAGCCAAACATCTGGCGCCCGGAGATGGCAACATCATCCGCCAGCTCGGCATGATTACGGCTATGAACCTTATAAATAATTTACGAGAGACGAGTCAATCATGAAGAATTCAAAATCAACGCTGGATTACCTCAACGCACTCGATCGCTATAAATTCCTGACCATCCTGAACGCGGGTAACGAGACCGAAGAGCATCAATTCGTCAAGCAGGCCTGTATGCTCTGGCTGGTCAACTACCCCGGCGATCTCTACGTCCAATACCAGCAAGCCGTCAATTATGCCCAGCTTGGGAAACGCGACCAGGCTGTATCAATCTTCAAAAGCCTGATTGATTGGGACCCGCAGTTCATCGAAGCCTACCAGGCTCTGGCCAGTTTAGCCGCCGATGAGGCCGTGCGCGCTGACCTGCTCGCCCTTGCATCGTATCTGACACAGACGGATCCGCCCGACGACCGCCCCGCAGATTGGCTCACCACCCTCTGGAATGCCCGCAAGTCGTATACTGAAGGCAACTTGGAGCAAACAATTGATCGCGTACACCGAATAATAGTGCAATCCCCGCAATCCCCTTTGCCCGCCATTTTGCATCTCAAATCAGCCTACAAGTTGAAAAACACCGAAATGCTCGACACGCTCGGGGAGATCTATCATGAGCAGTGGCCGAACTGCCTGCAAATCAGGATCATTAAAGCCCTGGCTGACATCGACGTTGGCAAAGAAACCCTCGCAGTGGAATCCCTGCATTGGGCTGCGGCGCACGACAGCGCCGGTCAGGTCATCCAACGCCTGCTGGGCGCGGACCATCGCTTCAGCGACCTCTGGCCGGATCGCATGGAAATATCCTTCGATTTGCCAATACCGGCATCTGTCAGTACAGTCCTGGGCTGGAACCAGTTGAACGCCGGTGCAGGTGACGAACCGGAATTGGATGAGAACGCACTCGAAGAAGACAATGAGGTTGAAGATCCCAAATCCGTACCTGCAGGTTCAGCAGAAGCCATCCTGGAATCGCTCGCTACACCCTCGGCAGCGAAATCCCCCAAAGCTGCCGGAATTAAACCGGAAGACATCAACCCGATGTTCGCCCGGCAGGAGTATGCCACAGATGAAGATTTCGAGGATATTCAAAAAGCCTTCACTTCAATTGCCAAACGTTTCAAAAAGTCACCTTCCGAACGAACCGATAACCGATCCCCGATCTATGTGATCCTGAGCTCAAAGAGCCAGCTCGAAACCCAATATGGCCCCAATACCGCTCAGGTCATTGACGACCTGCTGCGGGAACTGGTCGGTCTAATCGGCAAGCTCCCGAATTGGGGCGCGCAGGTGTTCTACCCCGATGATCCCGCTGCCATGTCCCAACTCGGCCTCAAGCCCACCGTCGCCGGTGACGCCTGGAAGATCAAGCTGAGCCTGGCAGACCTGGACGATACGCTGTCCAAGCAAAACGAGATGATCGGCTCGCTGCTGATCGTGGGCGGCCCGGAGATCATCCCTTTCCATCATTTGCCCAACCCCACCCTGGATGACGACCTGGATGTTCCCTCGGACAACCCATATGGCACGGTGGATGAGAATTACTTCATCCCGCAGTGGCCCGTCGGTCGGCTGCCAGGTGAAACCGGTTCAGATGCCGGATTGCTGCTTTACCAAATCCGGGAGTTAATCTTCCGCTACCAACAGAAATCTTCCAAGCGCTTCAATCCTGCGGAGACCTTCAATGCCTTGTTCTCCTCCTTCCGCCAATGGCTGACCAACAGCGGCCTGATCTCGGCGAAAAACCATTCCTTTGGTTACTCCGCCGAAGTCTGGCGGGAAGCCTCCGCTGGCGTTTATTCTGTCCTCGGTCGAGTCAGGGATTTACGGCTTTCCCCACCGAACGATACCGGTAATGTGGTGCTCAACGCCGGTCAGGGACCCGACCTCGGTTATTACAACCTGCACGGCGTCAAAGACGGTCCCAACTGGTATGGACAGAAAAGTTTCACCGCGACCTCGTCCGGCCCAGATTACCCCATCGCCCTCAGTCCAACGCTCATCACCGAAAAAGTGCCGTCGCCCAACCATGTCTTCTCCGAAGCCTGCTACGGTGCAAACGTAATTGATAAACAGCACGAAGAGGCCATGTCCCTCAAGTTCCTGGATTGCGGCACCGACACTTTCGTCGGCTCCACCTGCATCGCCTACGGCGCCGTAACCCTGCCGCTGATCGCCGCTGACTATCTGGCGGAGCTGTTTTGGAAACGGGTGTTGGAAGGCGACGCGGTCGGTTACGCCCTGATGCGGGCAAAACTGACCTTTGCACAGAAAATGACCCGTAAACAGGGCTTCCTGGATGGTGAAGACCAGAAGACCCTGCTATCCTTCATCCTCTTCGGTGATCCCCTGGCCCAATACGATGGGATCCAGTCCACACCGAAGCTGATCCGCCCCAAGCAGCATCCCGCGCTCAAGACCGTGAGCGATTCGGATCTGCAACCGGCGGCCAAAGCCGCCCCCATGCCGGACCGGGTCTCAGCCGGCGTCAAGGAAATCATCGAGAAATACCTGCCCGGACTGCAGAATGCGCAGATGAAAATCAATACCGCTGAGGCCGGTTTCTACCCCGATGCGAGCAAATCGCCGCACGACGACCGTTATTACGTCACACTTAAAAAGTCCATCAACGTAGATCAGCAAACGTCCCATCACCATTACGCCCGGATGACGTTTGACAAGAAAGGCAAACTGGTCAAGTTATCAACCTCCCGTTAATCTTTTGTGGCTTATCCTTGCATCTCCTGAATAGCTCTCTATGAGCCACAATCCTCCTACAAATGCCTCCAGCCCGTTCTGGAGGCATTTATTTTAAAAGGACCCAATCCTGATCGGTTTTACAGGACTTAATAGGAAATCAATGAGAAAAATCACTATTGTAATCTCCAACCTTATGTTAAAATAGCTTTTGTAAAGTAATGAACTGCATCTTCGAGCCCCGATACCTACAGCGAAGCCAGGGTATCTCGGCCGATAGGGTAAGGAAGGAAACGACCTTGCCTCCCGGATTTGGAAAGGAGATGAGTCGTTATCACGCGTAGGACCAATCTAGGCGGGATATCGCGGCGCTCCTTTCTATTGAGCAGAAGGAGCGTTTTTTTGATGTCGGAGGAGACCTCAGGCAAAATCAATCAGAAATACTATTTCTCCACCCGTGACCTATTGATCATGGCCGTTTTGGCCGCGCTGGGGGGAGTCGCCAGCACCTATATCAACACGCTCAGCGATGCCGTAAACGCCATTCTCGGTTTCCCGGGGGCATCGCAATGGGCCGCCGGCCTGCACGTGATCTGGATCGTCCTGGCGATGGCGATCACCGGCAAACCGGGCACAGGCACACTCACCGGCGCTCTCAAGGGCGCGGTGGAGATGATGAGCGGCAACAGCCACGGCATCATTATCCTACTTGTGGATCTCGTTGCCGGCCTGTTGGTGGATTTCGGTTTTTTGATTTTCCGTAACAAACGCAATATCTGGCCTTATCTCGTTGCAGGCGGTCTGGCTTCTGCCTCCAATGTGCTGGTCTTCCAGATTTTCGCCACACTGCCGAGCAATATCCTGGCGGTTACAGCGATCCTGGTCCTGTTCGTGGTCGCTTTCGCCTCCGGCATACTCTTCTCGGGGTTGATCCCCTCACTGATTATCAACACCCTCGCGAGAGCCAATGTGATCCGGATCGCGCCTATCCAGAAGGAAAGGCGCAACGTGGGCTGGATCATCCTTGCCAGCGTCCTGATCATTGCGATCCTGTTGGCCGTGTTCCTCAAGGTCAGCCTGGCCGGCCCGGAACAAATCCCGGTCAACGGCGACGTCAGCAATGTCTACGGCTTCCCCCCGGATGAAACTACGATCGAAAC
>JAXHUD010000143.1:0-5987 GCA_034189815.1 Chloroflexota bacterium | reverse complement strand
ATTGGATACAAAGCAAAAGAACATAACGATGCTTTTTATGTCGAAAAGGGAAGAGTTATCAACCAATTCACAAAACTATTTTTGAACCAATATTGTTTTCCAAATGGAATGATAAATTGGGATAAGCTAGTTGAATTTAATAGTGGGAATTTCGATCTCGAAAGTTATCAAGACAATAATGGATAGATTCACAACTATTCTTTTGAAGTAACTTTTATGTAGAATCCCTATTTCAAAATAATTTACAGACAATCTTATTCCACCGTCGGTAACTCCAAGCCGTTGACACCCAGCATGGTAGAATCATCCCTATGAAACGAAACACAAAACGCTGGATGTTCTGGGCGGGGCTGATCATTTCAGCCGTTTTCCTCTACCTGGCCTTCCGCGAAATCAATTACCAAGACCTCTGGTCGGCGCTGCGATCCATCAACCTGTGGTGGCTGGTGCCGGGCCTGGCGGTCTATTTCGTCGGCGTGCTGGTGCGAGCCTGGCGCTGGCGATATCTGCTCAAGCCCCTCAAACCCATCTCACTTGCCACTCTTTTCCCCATCATCAACATTGGCTATATGGGCAACAATGTCTTCCCGCTGCGCATGGGCGAAGTCCTGCGCGCCGTGGTCCTCAAACGACGTGAGGACGTCCCCGTCTCCGGCAGCCTGGCAACCATCGTCGTCGAGCGCATCTTCGATGCAGTGGTGATCGTCGGCTTCGTGCTCCTGAACCTGGGCCAGCTGACGGCTCTCTCGGCGGAGGGCAGCCTGGCGCAGCTCGGCAGTCTGGCGACCTGGGCAGTGGTGATCTTCCTGGCCGGGCTGGGATTGTTCATCCTGATCGCCATGTTCCCCAGGCCAGCCCTGAGCGTGATCCATCGCGTGATCAACGCGATCCTGCCCAAACGTTGGCGGGAAGCCGCCGCCAACATCGCTGACCGTTTCCTGGACGGCCTGATGAGTCTCCGCTCCCCCAAAGACGCTTTCATGATCCTCTTCACCTCGGTCCTGATCTGGTTGCTGGAGACCGGGCTCTATTGGAGCGTGAAACAGGCTTTGGGCCTGGGCCTGACCTTTGGTCAGCTGATGCTGCTAAATGGCGCGGTGAATCTGGTCTTGTTGATCCCAGCGGCCCCCGGCGGCCTGGGCACCTTTGATGCGGCTGTGCGAGCCAACCTCGAAGCTTACGGCATCGCGGCCGAGTCAGCCCTGGGCTACGCCCTTGTGCTGCGCATCGTACTCTGGGTGCCAATCACAATCGTCGGCGCGATTTACTTCATCCGTGAAGGGCTGAAATGGACAACGGATTTGGCGGAGATGCAGGCGCAGGCGGAAAGCGAAACCACTTCCCTCGTGGAGGACACAAAGGAATCATTATGACCTCAGATAAACAAACGGCCGCCGTCATCGGCGCGGGCATCGGTGGACTCTCCGCTGCTTACGACCTCGTTCAGACGGGGTATGACGTAACCATCTACGAAGCCAGCGACCACGTCGGCGGGCTGGCGGCTGGCTTTAAGCTGCCGGAGTGGGACTGGTCCGTGGAACGTTTTTATCACCACTGGTTCCAGTCGGATGAACACATCCTCGGCCTGATCGAGGAATTGGGCTGGTCCGACAAGGTCCTCTTTCCCCGGCCGGTGACCGTGATGTACCATCAGGGCAAATTCTATCCCTTCGATTCCCCACTGGCCGCGCTCAGCTATCCCGGACTGACCCTCTGGGAAAAATTCCGCTTCGGTCTGGTGGGCGTCTACCTGCGCCTCACCAACAACTGGCAAGCACTAGAGCAATCCACCGTGGATGCATGGATGCGAAAATGGGCAGGGGACAGCGTCTACGAATCGATGTGGGAACCAATGATGATCGGCAAGTTCGGGGAGGAATATGCCAAGGTGGTCAACATGGCCTGGATGTGGGCCCGGCTGCACGCCCGCACCACGCGCCTGGGCACCTTTGAAGGCGGCTTCCAGGCTTTTGCCGACCAATTTGCAGCGCGCCTGCGACAAATGGGTGTGACCATCAAATTGGAAACGCCGATCCAATCCCTGCGCGCGGGGACGGAAGACGTGGTCGAGATTGACTCCGCGGAAGGGACAACGACCTTCGACCAGGCGCTGGTCACCACCTCACCCGCGCTGCTGGCCCACCTGGCGCCCGATCTGCCAGACGACTATCTGGCGGGGCTGCTTTCTCTGAAATCCATGGGCGCAGTTGTGATGATCGTCTCACTTAAACACCAGATTTCGAAGGAAGGTTACTACTGGTACAACATTCCCAAGCAGGCCGGCTTCCCCTTCCTCTCGCTGGTGGAACACACCAACTTCCTCTCGCCCGAGCACTTCGGCGGCGATCATCTGATCTACATCGGCGATTACCTGTCGCAGGACCATGAGAACTTCGACCTCACCAAAGACGAGATCCTGGCGAAATTCCTGCCGCACCTGGAAAAGATAAACCCGGATTTCACGCCCGAGTGGGTCAAGCAGTCCTGGCTTTTCCGCACGCGTTACGCGCAACCAATCCCGCTGGTGAAACACGGCGAGAACATCCCCGCGATCCGCACGCCAATCCCCGGCCTCTACTTCGCCAGCATGAGCCAGGTTTACCCCTGGGACCGCGGCACCAACTTTGCAGTGGAGATCGGTCGGCGCGCGGCCGGAATGATGATCAGCGATCAAAATAACTGATTCCAAAATCCGAATCCCATTTTCGAACATATGAGCATTTTCGAGAGAGAATGCTCGATGAAGATACCGCCATATATGGGGAGAATTGGCATTTCAGGAATCATCCCCCCATATATGGGGGTGTGCGCCTTAAGTCCTGTCTATGTAGGTGAGTCCAAACCTTAAAAAATGTTGGCTTAATAATTTTGAAACAAATCATATTTTTTAAGATATGAGTCTCTTAAAGATTTAGATATTTTTAGCAATAATGAAGCGAATCCGCTTGTGATGCATTTCGATGTCTGCTAAAATTGAAATACTTAAAGATTGAGCGGGCGACTATTTCCAACCATTTGGAATACAGAACAATTAAGTCGATCATATCCGCCACTGATAACCTGAACACCAGTGGTTTTTTTGTGAACCCTTTAGCAATCATAAGCGTTGGTTTATCAATGCGGCACTTTATTGAGAGGAGAAGTAGATGAACGCAGAGCATGCCTGGCAAGCCACGCTTGGTCAACTTCAAATGGAAATGTCAAAAGCATCCTTTGACACCTGGGTAAGCAGTGCGGAGTTTTTAAGTTTCGATGAGCAGACCCATTGTTTTCAAATCGGCGTTAAGAATGCCTATGCCAAGGATTGGCTTGAGGACCGATTGAGCTCGACCATGACCCGCTTGCTGTCCGGCATGATGGGCTGCCCCGTGACCATGAAGGTCAAGGTCTGGTCCGCCCAATCTGCGACCCCTCGCTCACCTGAAGAGCCCGTGCAAACAACGACGCAAACCGAGCCCCAGCAGCAAGACTCAAATATCAACCCCCGCTACCGTTTTGAGAATTTTGTGGTCGGTTCCGACAACCGCCTGGCCCATGCGGCGTGCCTGGCTGTGGCCGAAAGTCCCGCCCGCGCCTACAATCCGCTCTTCCTCTATGGCGGCGTCGGCCTGGGGAAAACCCACTTGTTGCACGCAATCGGGAACGCCTGCCAACCGGCCGGGCTGAACGTGCTCTATGTCTCCTCTGAAGAATTTACCAACGACCTGATCAACGCCATCCGCACCCACACGACCCCAGCCTTTCGCGAAAAATATCGCCAGGTAGACGTGCTGTTGATCGACGATATTCAATTTATCGCCGGTAAGGAGAGTACCCAGGAAGAATTTTTCCATACCTTCAACACCCTTCACGGACAGAACAAACAGCTCGTGATCTCCTCCGACCGCTCGCCCAAATCAATGGTGACCCTGGAAGAACGGCTGCTCTCCCGCTTTGAATGGGGGCTCACGGCCGACATCCAGCCCCCCGATGTGGAGACCCGGCTGGCGATCCTGCGCACCAAAGCCGAACGCGCCGGGCGCAACGTGCCGGACGCGATCCTGGAGTTCATCGCCCGCCAGGTGCAATCCAACATCCGCGAACTCGAAGGCGCCCTCAACCGTGTGCTGGCCTATTCCGACCTGAGCGGCATCCCGCTCACGCTGGGCCTGGCGCAGAACGCGCTGATCGACTTCCTGCCCCAGGGCGCCGACCTGGCGCCTGACGATGTGCTGGAAGCCGTCTCACGGGCCTTCGGCGTCTCGCAAGACCGCATCCTGGGCCGTGAACGCACCCGGGAAGTGGCCCTGCCCCGCCAGGTCGCCATGTACCTGCTGCGGGAAGAAGGCGGCGTGTCGCTGCCCCGCATCGGTGATTTCATCGGCGGCCGCGACCACACAACCGTGATCTACGCCTGTGATAAGGTCTCCGACCTGATGGAAACGGATGATCGGGTCCGCCGGCAAGTGCTGCAAATCCGCGAACAGCTTTACGGACGGGTGGCGGTGCCAGCCTAGCCAACCACCACATAAGATCTCAAATGATCAAAAGAGAACCTCCCAGGTTGACAGACTCCCGGCATGATAAATCCTGGGAGTCTATAATTTATGGCATTCGGTTTGCGAGTCACGTCCTTTTCAGCAAGACCTGCAGCCCCAGACTCCCGGAATTTAATAAACTCCGAGAGCCTAAGAATTTTGTTCCCTGCCTCAATCCACTCAACCCATTAAAGCTATACTAAACCCCATGCAAAGACAAAAACAATTCGGCATTTTATCCGCCCTTATCGCAGCGCTCCTGTTCGGCGCGGCAACCCCGCTGAGCAAACCGCTGCTCGCGGCACTCACGGACCTGCAGCTCGCCGGGCTGCTTTACCTGGGCGCGGCATTGGGCGTGATGGCGTTCCTCATCCGGGAGAAGTCCTTTCAGATGCCCTGGAAGATGCCCCGGCGAGACGCCCTGCGCCTCTCCGGCGCGATCGTCTTCGGCGGCATCCTCGGGCCTGTCTTCCTGCTGGCCGGGCTGCGCCTGGCTGCGGCAGCTTCGGTTTCCCTCTGGCTCAATATGGAAATGGTCGCCACCGTGTTCCTGGGCTATTTCCTCTTCAAAGATCAGCTCTCCGGACGTAGCTGGCTGGCCAGCCTGGGCATGCTGGGGGCCGCCCTCCTGCTGGCCTGGGACGGCGGCGTCGCCGGGTTTAAGGCGGGGGCATTGGTCGCTCTGGCTTGCATCTGTTGGGGCATTGATAACCATCTCACCGCCCTGATCGATGGGATCTCGCCTGCCCAGAGCACCTTCTGGAAAGGTTTTGCCGCCGGGGGCGTCAACCTGCTGCTGGGTACGCTCATCGCACCAATGTCGCTCACCCCGCGCACATTGCTCAGCGCGTTGGGCCTGGGCGCTTTGTCCTACGGACTCTCAATCCTGCTCTATATCACCTCGGCACAAAACCTGGGAGCGACTCGCTCGCAAATGATCTTCTCCAGCGCCCCCTTCTTTGGCCTGCTGATCTCTTTCCTCCTGGGCGAAAGACTCTCAGCCTTGCAGTGGGCGGCCATGGCGCTCTTCCTCGGGTCCGCCTATCTGCTCTTCCAGGAGACCCACAGACACGACCATGTCCACGAGGCGCTCACCCACGTGCACACCCATTTCCACCCCGACGAACACCATCCTCACGCCCACCCCGAAGGACTGCCCGCACTGGGCCGCCACAGCCACGAACACAGCCATGCCCCCATACAGCACAGCCATCCTCATTGGCCGGATCTGCACCACCGCCACAGCCACGGAGAGGGATAAAATTTTCAGATCACCGGGCGCAAGGCGCGAGACTGTCAAAAGGAGTGGGAAGACACGCCGCTTCCCGGTTTGAGGGGTTTTCAGAATCGCAAGTGCGGTCGCAATGGCGGAATATCCCGCTGCTAAAGGTTGAGACCCTTCCAGGGAACGCCAAAAAGGTCTCCCCAATAAGCGCCTCGATCTGTTCCCGGTTGGCATGGGAAGCATAC
>JAXHUD010000142.1:0-6012 GCA_034189815.1 Chloroflexota bacterium | reverse complement strand
CACTACGTTTGATTTCTTCTTGACTCATGTTGATGGTCCCATTCTCTGTCATGTCCTATGCACCTCCAATAGGACATTTTAACTTTGCTAGAATAGGACATTACTACTTTGCCCGTACATTATGCTTGATCTTTCCTTTACAAAGCCTATCAATTTGGATAAAATAGACAATAACGCCCATTTCTGTCCAATACATCGTATCTATCAGGACGGGCGAAAAGCGACATCAATCAGGATTCATATCCTCCTTTATGCGATTTATTCAGTAATTACATTAGAATCAAGAGAGTTAATATCATGCAGATCACCCGACAAGCGGATTACGCCCTCAGAGCAATGTTATATTTGGCGAGGTTGGATTCCAACCAGCGTGCTGCCACCAGTCAGATTGCTGAGAAGAAAGAGATCCCACCTTCCTTTCTGGCCAAGATCATCTCACAGCTTTCGATTGCCGGGCTGATCAATACCTCCCGGGGCGCTCGGGGTGGTGTGTCGATGGCTCGTAAACCGGAAGAGATTTCGCTGTTGGACGTCGTTGAGGCCATTGACGGCCCCATCATGCTCAATGAATGCACGCATGATCCCGACGTTTGTTCCTTTGGCGATTCCTGCCCGCTCCACGAGGTCTGGTGCGAGACCCAGGCCGAATTGGTCCAGCGCCTGAAAAGCGCGACCTTCGATAAGCTGCTGGAGCGCGAAGATTTGTTGCAGGACTGACCGCAGCATTTGATAGAATAAATCAACTTCTGGAATCGCCACACCTTCTCTAAAAGTTGATTTATTCTCCTAAACCATTGCTTGCCAAACTCCCAAATCATCTTTTTCTGATCACCAAATCCCTAAACCCTGATACCCATTCCCTTCTCTCATCCACTATCCACTACGCACCGTTCACTGCGCCTTATAATTTATCAACATCTTGGGCGCAAGTTCTTATCTATGGATTATTTTTATCCTTTTTGTTTCTGTGTTCATCCGCATGATTGTAATCATGTTAATCCATCTATTACGAGGGGAGGGCGCGGCAACGACCGAACCCGTGACCCGGCGGGACTATGAGGCGCGCTACCAGGCCCTGATGGAATAGATTCAAAAACTGAAAGGCCGGGTCCAGCACGGCGCGGCGACCCATAAGATGAAGACGAAACTGGAAAATCTCCAACGCCAGGCGAATGACTTGCTGACGCTGTTGACGCCCAGGTTGCTAAATGATCTATCTCAGGATTATCAACCTTCCATTGAATATGATTCCCCGAGCTATGCCGCTGCCCGATGGGCCGATCACAGCGATACACAAATCTGTGCCAACTGCGGCGCCCAGCTCCAGCAGCGCGTCCAGAGGTGATATTATTTGGGTGAATGCGCTATAATCAAAAACATGAAAAATAAGATCGATAGCCCGGCATCAGCGCGGATTGAAGTCCGGGGTCTTTCAAAGCGGTACCATTATCAACCTGTGTTGGATGGGCTGGACCTGACCGTGAACGGTGGGGAGCTCTGCGTCCTGGTCGGTGCCAACGGTGCGGGCAAGACCACCCTGCTGCGCATTGTGGCCTCCCTGGTCCGCCCGGACGCAGGCGAGGTTTTCGCCGGCGGTTACACCCTGGCGCATGGCGGTCCCTACCGGCGGCAAATCGGCTATCTGGGCCATCAATCCCTGTTCTACAGCGACTTGAACGCGGTGGAGAACCTGACTCATTACGCCCGGCTCTATCACCTGGCGGATTCGGCGGACCGGGTCACCCAAAGCATTCAATTGGTGGGACTGAGCGCCCACCGAACCAAGCCCGTCCGGACCTATTCCCGCGGGATGCAGCAGCGTCTGGCCATCGCCCGTTCGCTGCTCCATGACCCTGAGGTGCTGTTGCTGGATGAACCCTACACCGGGTTGGACCCCGAAGCAGCGCGGTTCTTGGATGAGCGCCTGCGCCAGCTGCGGGCGCCAAACCGCGCAATCCTGATCGCCGCCCACCGGCCCCAGGGTCTGCTCTCGATTGCCAGCCACGTGGCCTGGCTGCGGGAGGGGCGCATCGCCCAACACCTGCCCGTGACGCGCCTGGGGGAAGACCCGGCATTGAGTGCTTACCTGAAGGAGACGGCATGAACGGACTGCGTCGTTACCTATCAGCGGTTTGGCAGGTTTTCCGCAAGGACATCCAGGTGGAAGTCCGCGGCCGCCAGGGGCTGCCCGTGATGCTGGTCTTTGCCCTGCTGGTCGTATTCCTGTTCAATTTCGCCCTGCAGCTTTCGCCGGGCCTCCAGGCCGGGCTGACCGCCGGGCTGTTGTGGGTCTCGCTGGCCTTCGCATCCACCCTGGGGCTGAACCGCAGCGTAAGCCTGGAAGGCGAGAACAACGCCCTGGATGGCCTGCTGCTGGCGCCGGTGGATCGTTCGGCCATCTTCTTCGGCAAGACGCTAAGCAACCTGGTCTTCACCTTGCTGGTCGCTTTGGTGCTGCTGCCGGTGTTCAGTTTGTTCTACGACTTGAATCTGCTCCGGCCCGGGCTGTTCCTGGTGGTCCTGCTGGGCCAGGGCGCCTATACCAGCCTGGGCACACTGCTGGCCGCGCTCAGCATCCAGACCCGCACCCGGGATGTGCTGCTGCCGGTGCTGCTCTATCCGCTGGCGCTGCCCGTGCTGATCGCCGCCGTGGAAGCCAGCCGCGGGATCCTGGCCGGGACGCCGCTGGGCGACCTGCGTTCGTGGCTCTTTTTACTGGCTGCCTGCAATGTGCTCTTTTTGGCAGCCGGATTGATGTTCTTTGAAACCATACTGGAGGAGTAAGGTGCCCAAGAAGCCCCTGCTTTTAACAATTCTTGATATTTTGACTCTGATACTGGTCCCTGCTGCCCTGGGCCTGATCCTGATCTACACCCCGGTGGAGGTCAACATGGGGCCGGTGCAGAAAGTGTTTTATTTCCATGTGGCTTCTGCGTGGGGCGGCATGCTCAGTTTCGTTGTGGCCGCCGTGACTGGTGCGCTCTATCTGCTCCGGCGGGAGCTGAAGTGGGACTGGCTCTCGCAGGCGGCGGTGGAGGTGGGCCTGGTCTTCGGCCTGACGGCCATCCTCAGCGGCATGATCTGGGCGCAACCGATCTGGAACACCTGGTGGGTCTGGGAGCCGCGCCTCACGACGACGGCTATCATGGAATTGATCTATCTGGCCTATTTCATCCTGCGCGGGGCTCTGAGCACGCCCGAATCAAAAGCCCGTTTGGGCGCAGTCTTCGCGATCATCAGCGTGATCACCGTCCCGATCACCTTTTTTTCCATCCGGCTCTACCGCACAATCCACCCGGTGGTGATCGCCGCGGGCAGCGACGCGGCCTTCAGCATGAGTCCGCGCATGCAGACCGCGTTCTTCACCAGCCTGGGGGTCTTCACGATCCTGCTGGCCGATCTGGTCTGGCATCGCACTCGGCTGGCCCAATTGCAATCGGAACTCGAACAGAAAGGACTCGCATCATGATCCCCGATACCTCCGCTGATATGGTTCTGGGTTTCGCCGTCATCCTGGGCGTCCTGCTGGTCTACAGCCTCTCGATCTTCCTCCGTGCCCGTGCGGCCCGGCAAATATTGAAGGATGACGAAGACGGAGATTGATCCGACCGCTTTCCCGCTAACGATAATCCAATATTTTGTTAACGATCTTCTATGACTTGCTTAGTATGCTCAACCTTAGAAATAATAGGAAGAAAGCAAAGGAGATCGTAACATGGCAAAGATAATTGGCATTGACTTGGGAACGACGAACAGCGTTGTTTCTGTCGTTGAAGGTGGCAGCGCCACTGTCATCCCGACGGCGGAAGGCTCCCGTCTGCTCCCCTCAGTTGTTGCATTTAATAAGAACGGCGAGCGTTTGGTGGGTGTGCCCGCCAAGCGGCAGGCCGTTGTAAATTCTGAAAACACCGTCTCGTCCATCAAACGCTTCATGGGCCGCCGCTATGACGAAGTCAAAGCGGAACGCGAAATGGTACCCTACGACGTGGTCGAAGGACCGACGGGCGATGCGCGTGTGCATATCCCCGTGGTGGATAAGACCTACACCCCGCAGGAAATTTCCGCAATGATCCTTGAAAAACTCAAGGCGGATGCGGAAGCTTATCTGGGTGAACCCGTGAATAAAGCCGTCATCACTGTCCCGGCCTATTTCAACGACAGCCAGCGTCAGGCAACCAAGGACGCCGGCAAGATCGCTGGGTTGGAAGTGATGCGAATCATCAATGAGCCGACCGCTTCGGCGTTGGCCTACGGGCTCGATAAGAAAGACTCCGAGGTCATCCTGGTCTTCGACCTGGGCGGCGGCACCTTTGATGTCAGCCTGCTCGAGGTTGGCGAAGGCGTGATCGAGGTTCGGGCCACCAACGGCGACACCCACCTGGGCGGCGACGATTGGGACGAAGTGATCGTCAACTGGGCTGCGGACGAATTCAAGAAAGAACAGGGCATTGACCTGCGGCAGGATCGTCAGGCGCTCCAGCGCTTGCGCGAGGCCGCGGAAAAAGCCAAGATCGAACTCAGTTCGGTCATGGAAACCGAGATCAACCTGCCTTATGTCACAGCCGATGCCAGCGGGCCGAAACACCTGCTGCTTAAGCTGAACCGGGCTAAATTCGAACAGATGACGGCCCACCTGGTGGACCGTGCCCGAGGCCCCTTCAATGCGGCCATCAAAGACGCCGACATGAGTGTTGATGAGATTGACGAAGTCGTGATGGTGGGCGGTGCAACCCGCATGCCCATGATCCTGGACCTGGTCCGTGACATGACCGGCGGCAAAGAGCCCAACAAGGGCGTGAACCCCGATGAGGTGGTTTCCGTCGGCGCAGCGATCCAGGGCGGCGTTCTGGCCGGTGACGTCAAAGACGTCCTCTTGCTGGATGTGACCCCGCTTTCGCTGGGTGTTGAAACCCTCGGCGGCGTGATGACCACGCTGATCGAACGTAACACGACCATCCCGGTCAAAAAGACCGAGACCTTTTCGACGGCCGAAGACAACCAGACTTCTGTGGACGTCCACGTGCTACAGGGTGAACGCCCGATGGCAGCGGACAATATGAGCCTGGGCCGCTTCCGGCTCGAAGGAATCCCGCCGGCCCCCCGCGGCGTGCCGCAGATCGAAGTGACCTTCGATATTGACGCCAACGGCATTATCCATGTGACCGCCAAAGACAAGGCCAGCGGTAAGGAACAGTCCGTAACCATTACGGCCACCACCAACCTCGACAAATCTGAAGTTGAGCATATGGTGGAAGAGGCGGCCAAAAACCGCACGGCGGACGAAGCCCGCAAGGAAGTGGTGGAACTCCGCAACCAGGCCGACACCCTCGCCTATCAGGCCGAGAAATTGGTCAAGGATATGGACGACAAGATCACGGCTGAACAGCGCAGCAACGTTGAAAGCAAAGTGAAAGACCTGCGCGAAGCGATCCAGGGCGACGACAAAGCCCGGATCCAGAGCCTGATGGAGGCCTTACAGGCGGACATGCAAGCCATCGGTCAGGCTGCCTACCAGCAGCCGGGCGCTAACCCGCAAGCGGGCGGCCCGCAGCAGGGTCCGCAAGCCCCCAGCGGTGATGCCAGCGGTGGCGATGACGAAGATGTCGTCGAAGGCGAATTCCACGAGGCGTGAGAAACGCTGTGAGTGGTGAATAGGAAATGAGTGAATGAGGAACCAGGAAACTGGTGACTAGTGAATAGACAGGCTGGGCCATTCGGCCCAGCCTTTTATATACTTTGTCGTTGCAAACTTCTATCAGTTGGCACGGCATTCTTACCGACAAACCATCTAGCTGCGAAGGCGTTCTCGAGGAAGTAGACGATTGCTATATTAATCTATCTTTGGTTGATCCTCCCTTTCGGAGCGCGGACTGCCTGCACCCCTTCTCGGGGGTTAGTCCGCATTTTTGTTCTTAAGACAATAAAATCTATTATTGTTTTCTATTTTCAACGTGTTCTGAATTTGGACTCCTTGTTATAATTACCTCAATCCAAAAGAAGGGAATCCCCCCT
>JAXHUD010000141.1:4031-6033 GCA_034189815.1 Chloroflexota bacterium | reverse complement strand
ACCGGCCTTGAAACCCTCAACCGAACCCCGCTCACCGCTCAAGGGCTTCCTGCCCTTCCTCTGGATGTCCCTGGCCTGCACAGCTGGCATCCTATTGGGTGATGCCCTCTCTCTTCCCACCTGGGCTTGGGGCGCAGGATTTGGAACAGCGACGCTGATATTGATACTCGCCTTGGCGCTGCCGAAAACCTGGCTCTTTACCCACCGCCTGCGGGCTCTCACCGGCGCAACACGAAGGCTGCCCCCAGCCCTGCTCGCGGCTGCCTTTCTGCTGGGCGGGTGGCGATTGGCAACGACAAAACCAAACATCACCCCCGAACACACAGCCTATTACAACGACCGCGGCACGGTCCAACTGGTCGGCACCGTTTTGGATGCGCCCGACCCGCGTGACAACGGCCTCAATCTGACCGTCGCCGTCACCTCCCTGCGGCCTCTGGAAGCTGCATCAACGCAGGTGAAACCCCTGGATGTCACCGGTAAGGTCTTAGTCCAGGTCCCGCCCGGGGAAAACTGGCACTATGGGGACCGGTTGCAAATCAGGGGCAAACTGCAGACCCCCTATGAAGGCGCAGATTTCTCCTATCGAGATTATCTGGCGCGCAACGGCATCCACAGTCTGATGTCCTACGCCGGGGTCACACGCCTGGGGAGCGGCGAGGGCAGCCCGATTCGCGCCTGGTTATACCAATTGCGGAAAAAAGGCTATCAAACCCTCCAGCAATTGTTTCCCGCACCGGAGTCTGACCTGCTGGCGGGGATCCTCCTGGGGCGAGACCAGGGTCTCTCACCCCAACTGGAGGAAGCCTTTCAGCGCACCGGTACCACCCACATTATCGCCATCTCAGGGTTCAATATCGCCATCCTGGCCGGCCTGATCACAGGCATCACCACTCGTCTGTTCGGACGGCTTTGGGGCGCCATAGCGTCCCTGGCCGCAATCGGCGGTTACACTATCCTGGTTGGTGCGGATGCCGCCGTGGTGCGGGCCGCTCTGATGGGCGGGTTAGGTGTTTTCGGTGGCATGTTCGGCCGGCGGCAGAACGGCTTGAACAGCCTCGGGCTGGCAGCGCTCGCTATGATGCTGCTGGATCCTAATATCCTTTGGGACGTAGGCTTCCAATTATCGGTCGCAGCCACGTTGGGACTGGTGCTATATGCCCAGCCGCTGGAAGAACGAACGCTGGTCTGGCTTGCCCGATGGATGCCGGAAGAACGCGCCCAGCAGTTGATCAGTGTGCTCTCCGAATGTATCCTGTTCACCATCGTGGCGCAGGTGATGACCTTGCCGGTGATGGCCTATCACTTCGGCGGCGTCTCCTGGCTGGCGTTGATCGCCAACCCTTTGATCCTGCCCGCCCAATCACTGGTGATGATCCTTGGCGGACTGGCGCTGCTGGCCGGTCTGATCTTGCCCGATGCAGGAGTCGCAATGGCCATCCTGGCGAAACCCTTTGTCACTTACACCATCCGGGTGGTCACCTGGTTGGCAGGCGGTCCGGGCGGCGAGTGGACCCTGCCCCGTTTCCACTCCATCTGGCTGGTGTTATTCTATGGCCTGCTCTTCTTCTTCACACTGACCCCACGTAAGAGACAAAACACGCTGATCCGTCAAGCGCTCTCGCCGCAACTTGGCCTTCTGGCGCTCACGGGGTTAGTGTCGCTGACCTGGAGCCATGTTCTGGGCGCGCCGGACGGCCTGCTGCACCTCACGCTGCTGGACGAACAAGGCACCATGCTAATCCAGTCACCCTCTGGCAACACCCTCCTGATTGGCGGCGGTTCGCGCCCCTCGGTCCTTAACCAGGCGCTGGGCGAGATGCTGCCGTCCGGCGGAGGGGCTTTGGATGCGCTGGTTGTGGGCAGCGCCTATCGGGATGACCTCAACGCCCTGTCCGGCTCCCCTGCCGCGCAGCGTGTGGAACGAACCCTTTGGGGCATTGACCCGGAAGCCAGCCAAACCGCAGCCACGGTGTATGCGGCCCTGGAGAAAAACGCCGCG
>JAXHUD010000141.1:0-3931 GCA_034189815.1 Chloroflexota bacterium | reverse complement strand
CTCCCATTTTTTATCCCCGCCAAACCCCGTATGGTAGGATTAGGTCTAATCCATCCTTCGGAGGCCTGCCATGCGCACGAAAAACATCATCACCGCCGGGCATATCTGCCTGGACATCCGCCCCGACCGCTCGCCCGTTCCCACGGGCGAAGGCTCGCGCCTGCTGCAGCCCGGTGCGATTGAAAAAGCCAACGGGCTCACATTCATGGCTGGCGGCTCGGTCGCCAACACCGGCCTCGCCCTGCGCCGGTTGGGCTCACCTGTCAGATTGATCGGCAAGGTGGGCGCTGACACCGCCGGACACCTCGTGGCCGAGCGCCTGGCCGGGCACGACCCCCAACTGGCCGAGGACCTCGTCGTGGACCCCGCCATGCCTACCGGATTACGGGTCATCACAGACTCGTCCGACGCAAGCCATCCAATCCTTCAAACCCCCGGCGCGAATAACACCTTTTATGCCTCAGACCTGGCCCGCACCAAACTGGAACAGGCGGACCTGCTCCATTTCGGCTACCCCGCCCTGATGCGCTCCATCTATCGCGGGGGCGGCGGTGAACTGGTTTCGATTCTCCAACGCGCCCGGAAGTCCGGGCTGACGACCTCCCTCGATGCCGGACTGCCCGATCCCAATTCCCCGGCGGCTGAGATTGACTGGCCCGACCTGCTGGCAAACTGCCTGCCCTATCTGGACCTTTTCCTCACCGATGTGCAGGACCTGCTGTTCCTGCTGCAAAGAGAAACCTATGACACGCTCAGTGCGGACCCGGCGGTAACAATTGAAGAGGCCGTCACCACTGAGATGCTCGACGCCCTCACCGAGACGGTTTTGGGATATGGCGTAAAGGTCCTGCTGATCAGGCTTGGGCGTCGCGGGGTCACGCTGCGCACCGGCGCGAATGAGGCCTGGCGCTGGGGCGGCCGCGGGCTGGAGGACGTGGACGCAACCTGGTATGACCGTACACTTTGGTCCCCCGCTTTCGAAGCGGAACCCGCCGTGTCTCAAGGAATGGGGGACGCCATCAATGCCGGTTTTCTGGCCGGCTTGCTGAACGGCGCTGCACCTGAAGCCACGCTGCGCGCTGCGGCCGGGACCGCCGCAAGCGCTGAGATCCCTACTTGGACCGATCTGACGATCAAAATCGAGCAAGGCTGGCAAACTCTGCCCCTGGACCTGCGCGCACAGGGCTGGCGAAAGGATATGAATAATGGTATCTGGCAAAAAGACTGATCCGGGATTAGACCTCCTGACCGCCTGGGAACTCGCGGCCATCAACGTCCTGCTGGCGGCTGAGCCGCAAGGGGATTTCGACGTGAACGCCGTCCAGGCCAATATGCTAACCTTCGTTAAGACCCTGGATGCGGGCAAGCTGACTCCGGCGCTGGAGGATCAGGGCTTCCTGCAGAAAACCGAAGCGTTGCTCCTGGCGATGCTCAAAGGGGAACAAATTGACGTGATCAACCCCGAGGTCTATGCCGCCCGGCAGGCCGTGTTCGCGGCCGCGCAGGTCACCTACAACCAGGCGGTGGCGCGCGGGGTTTGGCAACTGCATCCCGAAATTCAAAATGCAATGAGCGCCGGCGAATGAAATTCGGCGATCTGGTCCCCGCCACCTTCATCAAGCGCGGCAACCGCTTCACCGCGGGCGTCCTGCTTGAAAGCGGCGGCGCGAGCACAGCTTTCGTCCCCACGACAGGCCGGCTGACCGGCGCGCTGCGGCCGGGCTGCCGGGTCTGGTTGGAGCCGGCCGATAACCCCAAGCGCAAGACGGCTTACACCCTGGCAGTGAGCGAACTGGCAGATGGGAGCCTGTGTTCGGTCAACGCTTATATGGCAAACTGGTTGTTCGCGGAGGCTTTGGCTGCGGGAAGTCTGGAAGCTTTCCCCTATCCGATCGTCGATAACGAAGTGACCGTCGGCCGCAGCCGCCTTGATTTTCGCCTTTCGGATGAGAACAAATTCTGCTGGGTGGAAGTCAAATCGGTGACTTACGCGGAGGAAGGTGTGGGGTTGTTCCCCGATGCGCCCACGGCCCGCGGCCGCAAACACCTGGGGGAACTGGCCAAACTGGCCGCCGAAGGCCACCGCGCTAGCGTCGTCTTCATCGCTCAACGGGAAGATGCCCGGCGATTCGCGCCCTTCGAGCGGATCGATCCGGATTTTGCCGCCGAGCTGCGCCGCGTGGCTGGCGAGGGCGTGGAAGTACATGCCTTCCGCTGTGCTGTCTCCATTGAAGAAGTGGTGATCGCTGAGGAGATTCCTGTCAATATTTTTTAATCAATTGTTGCAAATTTCTTGACGGCATTATTCAAGTTAGGATATATTTATATACAACAATTGTTCTAATTAGACGGAAAATTTAATTATGCTATATGAGAACCAAATCTTTCATGGTGATTGTGAAGAAATCCTTAAAGAAATACCTGACAATTCTGTTGATTTAATTTTTACATCGCCTCCGTACGCGGATCAAAGAAAAAGAACTTATGGTGGAATCAAACCCGATGAATATGTTAACTGGTTCTTACCAAAATCTAAACAGTTCCTACGCGTACTGAAACCAAGAGGTACTTTTGTTTTGAATATTAAGGAACGAGTTGTCAACGGAGAAAGACATACATATGTTCTTGAATTAATCCAGGAGTTAAGAAAACAAGGTTGGTTGTGGACCGAAGAATTTATTTGGTATAAAAAGAACTCGTATCCTGGAAAATGGCCAAATCGATTCCGCGACAACTGGGAAAGGTTGCTTCAATTCAATAAACAAAGAAAATTCGCAATGTACCAAGACGCAGTTATGGTACCAGTCGGTGACTGGGCTAAAGATCGATTGAGCAATTTAAGCGAAACTGATAAAGAAAGGGATGAATCAAAAGTTGGTAGTGGATTTGGTAAAAATATTAGCAATTGGGTAGACAGAAAAATGGTATACCCTCATAATGTATTACACCTAGCAACAGAATGTTCAAACAAAAACCATAGCGCCGTTTTCCCTGTTGAACTTCCAACATGGTTTATTAAACTATTTACTGTTGAAAATAACATCGTTTTAGATCCCTTTGTGGGATCGGGCACAACTGCTGTTGCTGCTGTACAATTAGGAAGAAAATTCATTGGCATCGACACACAAGCAGAATACGTTAAGCTTAGTGAAGAGCGAATTTCAGAAACCCAAATAAAACTTCCGATTATCGCTGAAAAAACCGAAGAATACATAGTAAATAAATAGGGAAATAATGGAAAATCTAAACTTATCTGATGTTTGCAACTTCGTAAACGAGAACATTGTAGATTTCCATATTAGAAGGATAAACTCATTAGAAGGGCTAAAACTTCATAAGCTCTTGAAAAAAAATCCATATCTTTTTAAAGCAAAGAATATAACAACCGGTAACGAATTAATAACTGGATTGTTAGACGCTTTTCTATCCTCATCGGAAGAGAAACTTTTTGGCGATTTTCTGGAAGAGTTAGCGATTTTTATCGCTAGTAAGACCTTCAATGGACACAAATCCTCTGCTCCGGGTGTTGACCTAGAATTTTTCAAAGATGATATTCATTATATTGTTTCAATAAAATCAGGAACGAATTGGGGGAATAGCTCTCAACACAGAAAACTGGAAGAAGATTTAGCAAACGCGGTTATAAGAATAAAACAATCTCATCATGTAGCCAACGTCCAATCTGTGCTTGGAATTTGCTATGGTAAAACAAGAACATCTTATCTTCACGGTTATCTAAAAGTTGTAGGACAAAATTTTTGGTACTTAATTAGTGATAACAAAGAACTTTATAAAGAAATTGTTGAACCTATTGGATACAAAGCAAAAGAACATAACGATGCTTTTTATGTCGAAAAGGGAAGAGTTATCAACCAATTCACAAAACTATTTTTGAACCAATATTGTTTTCCAAATGGAATGATAAATTGGG
>JAXHUD010000140.1:0-6073 GCA_034189815.1 Chloroflexota bacterium | reverse complement strand
TACATCAGATGCCGTGCAGCGCACCTGATGACAAAACCTATCGTCTCACATCAGCTTGAAATGCTACTCATATCATCCCTCCCACTATCCCCCTACATCACCACCTGCGGCGCCGCGCCTGAATCGTGCAGCAGCACCAACGGACCACAGCGCTTCGCCAAATGCGACGTTACCATTAAAATTATTTCATCCCATCCCCCATCAAAATAAAACGGCTGCGGCAACGTCGGATCCCCCTGATACTGCCGGACGGTCAGGCTCGCCCAACTGACATCCCGCCGGCTGGTGATGCTCACCTGCCAAACCGCCGGGGTCTCTCGGTAGATTGTCCGGATCCGCGGGATCGCCTCAAGCACCGCCCGGATCTCCTCCGGCGCGGGATAACGCCCCGGCGGAATCTCGGCCGGTAAAGGCACCTCGGACTGCGCCAGCCAGGCCATCGAAGATGGCTCCTGCATGCACTCCGAAAGCGTCACAACCGAATAAAGCACGTTTGCAAACACCCGGTCATTATACCGTTTTGATCAACTGGATTGATAAACGGTTTTATGCTAATTCAATCAACCTACCTCCGCCCCACCAATCCTATCCTCAAAAACGACTCCCGTCATTGCGACGAGCTGAGCAGCTTCATGCTGCATCAGCGACGCGCCAAGCGCCAAGAGGCGCTGGCAAAGCCTCATCAGCGGCCGTCATCGTCCCCGAAGCAGAGCGGAGGGGGAGCCAATTTAAACGATCTCCAGTAAAATAAGACAATAGTTTATAATCATCTCTGCAACGATGAAGGTTTCCTTTATGTCCCTCAAAACAACCCAGCGCCCCCTCACCATCTTTATCGCCTTATTGATCCTGCTCACCGCCTGCGCACCCCAAACCCTGACGCCCGTCGGCGCAGCGGCCTACAACGGCGAACCACCCGCTGAAACCAGAGCGTCAGCTACTAAAATCACCACGGGCTCCCCCGCTGATACCCAGACCTCCACCTCGACGGATACCCCCTCCGCCACCCCTGACCAACGCCTCGCCCCCGAGGAATGGCAGGAATGGCCCGTCATCCCCACGGTCTCCGCAAACGCCAAAGCGATCTATGAGGATGGCCTCTCCCGGGGGACCGACCCCGAGCGTTTCTCCAAGGTTGGCGATTGCCAAAACATCACCACCTACTTCCTGTCCATTTACGACGTCCCTGATCTCTACGAGCTCGCCCCTGAAAAAGAATATCTCCAGGAAACCATTGACCACTTCGCCGGCGACTGGTCCCGCGAGAGCGCAGCGACTGCCGGTGGGATGAATGTCGCCTCTGTGCTATCCACTCGCTGGGCGGAGGACGACCGCTGCGAGAGGGGTGAATCGCCCCTGTCCTGCGAGCTGCGCCTCAACGATCCTTCCATCGTGCTGATCAGCATGGAGGAATCCTGGGGGAGCGAAAACAAGGTTGAGACCTACGAACGCTATATGCGCATGATTATCGAGACGGTCATCGACGCCGGCGCCGTGCCCATCCTGGCCACCAAAGCGGACAATCTCGAAGGCGATCACCAGATCAACGCCGTCATCGCTCGCCTGGCCTACGACTATGACATCCCCATGTGGAATTTCTGGCGCGCCGTTCAGCCGCTGCCCAATCACGGCCTGCTGGAAGACGGCTTCCACCTCACCGGCGCGGTCTACTTCAACGGCCCCGAGAACCTGAAACTGGGTTGGCCCATGCGCAACCTCACCGCCCTGCAGACCATCGACGCCGTCTGGCGCCAGCTCAACGCCCTGCCCCTGCCCTGACGCCCATGCGTTCCTAATCCCTGAGCCTGATAATTTTCGTGTTTGTTGACGCTTCTTTTGTAGGGTCTCTTTATCATCCAGATCAGTTTTTCTTCATTTTTTCCTGATATGAAGAGATTAACGTTTATTTGAGACTCAACACCAATACCGAATGCAATGGTACCTAATAACCACTACCTATTACATCTAAATCTTGCCAATATCTCTTGCCACCCTTGTCCTCATCGAGTATCCTTCTCAATATGACCCAACACGCCACCGCCCTGGCACACCCCAATATCGCCTTCATCAAATACTGGGGGCTGCGAGACGCAGCCAACCGCATTCCGGCCAATGATTCCCTCTCCATGAACATCGGCCGCCTCTCCACGCGCACGACCGTCACCCTCGACCCAAGCCTGGCCGAAGACTCGCTCTTCCTCAACGGCGAGCCCGCCGGCACAGCCGCACGCGACCGCGTGGCCCAATTCCTGGAACGTGTTCGCCGGATGGCCGGCGCACAGACTTACGCCTACGTCGAGAGCGAGAACAATTTCCCCATCGGCGCAGGGGTCGCCTCCTCCGCCTCCGCCTTCGCCGCTTTGGCTCTGGCCGGCATGGCCGCCTATGGACTCTCCCTCTCCGAAGCGGAGCTCTCCTCCCTGGCGCGCTATGGCTCCGGCTCCGCCTGCCGCTCCATTCCCGGCGGCTTCGCCGCCTGGCGCACCAACCCCGAAACCGGCGACTCTTATGCGACCTCGATTGCCTCCGCCGATCACTGGGACCTGGCGGACTGCGTCGCCATTCTGGATGAGGAACACAAGTCCGTCGGCTCCGAAGCCGGCATGCGCCTGGCGGGCACCAGCCCGCTGCAATCCGCCCGCGTGGCTGACGCCGCTCGCCGGATGGCGCTTTGTGAGCAGGCCATCCTCGACCGGGACTTCGACGCCTTCGCCGCTATCACCGAGCTGGACAGCAACCTGATGCACGCTGTGATGATGACCTCCCAGCCGCCCCTCTTCTACTGGCAGCCCCAAAGTCTCGCGATCATGCAGGCTGTCAAGCGCTGGCAGGTCAATGGCCTCCCCGTCACTTACACCCTCGATGCCGGCCCCAATGTGCACGTGATCTGCCTGCGATCCGCCCTGGACGAGACGCTCAGCCGCCTCCGAGAGATCCCGGGTGTCCTCGATGTCCTCAAAGGTCTCCCCGCCGGCCCCGCCCGATTATTACCGTCAGACTAGCCACCCAAACCCCAGCAGGTATAATTACATCCTGAAATGTAAAACATAAATAAAACCCGTTGGCGTGCTCCGCCCACGGCAAAATAAAAGGCTATTACCCTATGAATATCGTTCTGCTTATACTACAAGTTGTCCTGCTCATCGGCGTACTGATCTTCTTCCACGAACTGGGTCACTTCCTGGTCTCCAAGGCTGTAGGCGTCCCCGTGGACGAATTCGGCTTCGGATACCCCCCGCGTCTTGCGCGCATTGGGGAATGGCAAGGGACCGAAATCACCCTGAACTGGATCCCGTTCGGCGGATTCGTCCGCTTGCGGGGCGAAGAAGATGACACCGTCGAAGGCGGCATGGCCTCAGCACCGGCCTGGAAACGGCTGGTCATTGCGCTGGCCGGCCCCGTGATGAACTTTCTGATCGGACTGATCCTGCTCGTCATCATCTACACTGGCATCGGCACGCCCGCCTCCGACCAGGTCCTGATCGCAGGCGTCGCCGAGAACTCCCCCGCTATGCGGGCTGGGCTGCGCACGGACGACATCGTCCTCTCCGTCAACGATCAGCCGGTTGAAGATATCAACAATTTGATTGATAGGATTAACGGCAACGTGGGCGAAGAGATCACCCTCACAGTGGATCGCGAGGGCACAATTGAAACGTTTACCCTCGTTCCCCGCGTGGATCCCCCCGAAGGTGAAGGCGCTATCGGCGTGGGCCTCAGCAATCCTCTCAAGCCAACCCCCTTCTTTCAATCGGTGGGCTACGCCTTCCAGACCACGGGCTACGTCATCAAGGAGACCTTTATGCTCCCCGCTCGGCTCATCAGCGGCCAGGTGGACCCGGCCCTGGCGCGTCCCGTCGGCTATAAAGGCATCTATGATATTTACAGTCAGGCCGTCGAGATGGACCAGGAATCCGACGTTCGCACGGCCGAGCCGTTGCCGGTCTACACTCTTTCCATCATCGCCAACATCTCCCTGGCCCTCGGCATCACCAACCTGCTGCCGATCCCGGCGCTGGATGGTGGGCGCATCCTATTTACCCTGCCCGAACTGTTTTTCAATAAACGCATCCCCCAACAATGGGAAAATGCGGTCAACACGGTAAGTTTCTTTCTCCTGATCGCCCTGATGGTGTTCATCACCATCCTCGACTTCACAAACCCGGTCGTCCTGCCCTGAAGCTGCGGCCACGAGGAACAGACTATGAGTACACAATTTCAGCAAGACGTGAATTATGAAGAGGTAAAGGAAGCGCTTCTGAATAACGACGCGCCCTTCCCAACCTCCATGCTCTACTTTTTCTCCGACATCGTCCCCGAGGATTTGGTCCGCTTGGCCGAGGTCTGGCCCGAGGTTTGGTTGGCGCGTCGCCGCGGCCTGCTGGAAGATATGGAGAATATGGCGGAAAAAGACACCCTGCTCTTCTTCGACAACGTGGCCGTGATGGCCCTCGACGATGAGGATCCGGTTTGCCGCGCCACGGCCATCCGTTTGCTCTGGCAGTCTGAGGATGAGGATTTGGTCCCCAAGCTGCTCCAACTGCTGCGGGAAGACTCCCAAGCCATAGTCCGGGCAGCCGCGGCCACCGGGCTGGGCGTCTTTGTCTATCTCGGCGAATTGGAAGAGATCAGCGATCAAATCCGCAGCGAAATCATCGAAAGTCTGATCCGCACGCATCTCAGCAGCGACGATATCCTGGTTCGCCGCCGTGCGCTGGAAGCCCTCGGTTACGCCACGCACCCCGATGTTGCTGGTTTCATCGAGCAGGCCTACGACACCAATAACGAAGATTGGCTCCAATCCGCGCTGTTCGCCATGGGCCGCACCTGCGACCGCGACCGCTGGGGCAAACAGGTTTTGCGGATGTTCGACCACCCCGATGCGGTCGTCCGCTATGAAGCCATCCGCGCAGCTGGCGAGCTGGAAATGTCCAGCGCCCGGGAGCTACTCTTTGATGTGCTCTCAGAAGGCACCAACAACGAAGACATTTACTTCGCTGCGATCTGGGCCCTCTCCAAAATCGGCGGCAGAGGCGTCCGGAACCTGATCGAGATGAGCATCGAAGATGCCGAAGACCCCGAAGAAATCCAATTCCTCGAAGAAGCCCTCCAAAACCTGGACTTTACCGAGCAGATTAATTCCTTCGACATGCTCGTCTTCGAAGAAGATGACCCCGATGATTGGAACAATCTGGACGATTACAAAACTGAGGATGATTAAGCTTCATCCAAACAAGCAATTTTATTTAAACCCGTAGGGGCGACATACATGTCGCCCTCTTTTTCTTGCTGGTCCTAACTAAAAACCACGCAATACAGTCAACAACTGTTCAAAATGCGCTGACCACAATGCTCTGACCCCACCTGCTCCCCCATCCCCCATCAGGTAAAATTACCAAAGAACCACCCACCAACCAGAAAGACCGATCATGATCGAACAAAACGACCTCCGCCTGCACGCCTATCTCACCGGAAACGTCCAGGGTGTCGGCTTCCGCTATTTCGTACTCCAGCACGCGCAAGCCCTCGACCTCACCGGCTGGGTCCGCAACCTCTGGGACGGCCGCGTCGAAGTCACCGCTGAAGGGCCGCACGACGCTGTCAACCAACTCCTCGTCCACCTGCGGCGCGGCCCCATCAGCGCCGACGTCAAAGACATCGACTTCGATTTTTCCGATTCAAAAGGGGAATTCATGCGGTTTGGGATTTTGCAGACGCTGTAATTTTGCCATCGCTTCGTTTTACACTAAGATACGCCAGATCATTTCTCCATCCAGATTACCCCACCCTCCCGGAGCGCGGACTGCCTACCCCTCGAAGGGGGTCAGTCCGCCTGTTTTCAATTCCTAACCAATCTAACTCTTACCGAATACGCCCAACTATAAACGAAAAACATTCAATAACAACTTTCGCACACAACAAAATCCATCCAACGACATAAGAACCCCAACATCCCCCCATTCCCCCACCCCAACAATTCTCGCATTCCCCCGCATCCCCAACACCTACCCCTCCCTGCCCCCCGTCAGCAACGTCACCTTTTTCCACGGCGGCAAATCCGACTCATCCGCCA
>JAXHUD010000014.1:0-27102 GCA_034189815.1 Chloroflexota bacterium | reverse complement strand
CCGAATACGCGGTAAAATGGCGCTATGATTGCAAGCCTGTCTGGTCCAAATAACGATTCGGCCCACATCCGGCGTTTGGATGTTTACCGCGACCTGGACGCGGTAGCGGACCTGATTGAAGATAGTTTTCCCATTCAGCAGGACGCGGATGGGGTGACATATATTGCCCAGATGCGCAAGAGCGCCCGGGAGATGCGCTATCTCCAGCGGCTCTCCGGGTTGGCGAACCTGGAAACTTCGGCCCTGCCCAGGGGACTCGTCTGGGTGGAGGGTGGGCGGATTGTGGGCAACCTGACGCTGATCCCTTTTGAACGGGGCGGGGAGACGTTCCACCTGATCGCCAATGTGGCTGTGGATCGCGCCTACCGGCGGAGGGGGATCGCACGGGCGTTGACGCAGCGCGCCATCGCCGATTTACGCCGGAAGCACGGAAAGGAAATCTGGCTGCAGGTGCGGGCGGACAATGCCGGTGCTCAGGCGCTTTACCGGGCAGTAGGTTTCACGGACCAGTTGGCTCGGACCACCTGGCGGATCCGGCCGGAGAGAATGACATCGAAATCGGGCGAAGCAGACCCGTCGCTTCAGACGTCTAGACGCCGTGCGGAGGACTGGTCGATGCAGAGGAAGTGGCTGGCAGACGCCTATCCGGCCAAGATGCGCTGGAACCTGCCAGTGGAATTCACCCGATTCGAGCCTGGCGCTCTGCAGGCAATCAGCAATTTTATGCATGGAGTACGACTGCGGCACTGGTCGGTGGGGCGCGAAGAACAGCTGATGGGGGTGGCATCCTGGCAGCGGACGGCTACCTTTGCGGACAATCTTTGGCTGGCGATGGACCCCGCTACGGAAGCCAAAGCGCTGCCTGTGCTGTTACGTTATGTTTTAAGGCGCCGGCCGGCCGGTCATCCGCTATCAATTGACTATCCCATGGATCGAAACCCGGAAATTTTTCAACGTTTAGGATTCCATAATTTTCGAACGCTGATCTGGATGCGTTGTTCGTTGGGGTAACCCCAAGCAGGTCAACAGAGAATTCCAACCAATGCGGTTTTGGACATTTTCTCCACCCATCCGGCTGCTACGCAGCTACCCTCCCCGCATGCAGGGGTGGACTTACTATTAGTTATTCTATTACTCCCAAAAATCAAAAGATAGAAAAAGCAGCCTGGTGACGATCCAGGCTGCTTTTTACATTAGATATTTAAATTATTTTGATGAGGATCAGACTTCTGCACCAACAGTCATTGACAGAGATCGGATTTTTTCTTCAATGTCCTCGTTGGCTGGCCAGTTATCTTTTTTGTATATCTCTTCCCAGATGACGTCAACCAATTGCTGATAGGAAGCGCCGTATTCCGCCATCCCTTTAGCGTATTCCGGATCGAGCAGAGCCGCCTGAGCGTTGATGTCTGTGGGCATGGGTTCGTGTTTGCGGATCAGGTTCAGGAAGTCTGGATTGTGATCCCGGATGGGGCAGGGGTTGATCGTATTTTTGCCTTGGGTCTTTTGGTTCAAATCGGATTGCAGGTGCCGGAGATCTTGGAAAAAAGGCGCCATGAAGACGTCATCCAGAGTCTTGCTCTGGGCATAGATGTCATTGATGTTGACGGGGGAATAGGGGACAAAGACGCAGGGGTTGACGTTGCCGTTCCAGTCGATATAGAAATATCCACCATTGCCGTGCCCGCCGGCGGACAGACAACCATCCACTGCCGTACCGGAGTTCCAGAAATCGGCGATGAAAACTTTCTTCTCCCGCACAAAGCGCCAGGATTGCTGCCACATGCGCAGGCGCTGCTGCGGGGTGGGCATCAGGTCTAGCGTAAACGAGCGGCCTATCGGCATATATTGGAACAGCCAGGCGACCGCAGCGTGTTTTTCAAAGAAGATGAAGTCAATAAACTCTTCCGACATCAGGATGTCGGCATTTTCGCGGGTGGGCGTCAGACTGACGCCGTAGAGCACGCCGGCGTCGTAAAGCCGGTCCAGCGCCTTACAAGCCTTATCGAAGATGCCCTCGCCGCGCCGGGCATCCGTTTGTTCTCGCCAGCCTTCCAGGGAGATCATCGGCACAATATTGCCCAGCTCGGCCATGCGCTGGGCCGCCTCGTCATCAACCAGGGTGCCGTTGGTGTAGAACATAAAGTAATTGTTCGAGTGCTTCTCAGCCAGGTCCAGGAGCGTCTTCCCTTGGGAACGGTAAGCCATCGGTTCGCCGCCGCTGACGACCGTGAACTGCACCCCCCATAGCTCTCGGGCTTCGGCGATGATCCGGCTGACGGTGTCCCAGGAGAGCGACGTTACCCGCTCATCCGAATCTGCATAGCAGCCCTTACAGCGCAGGTTGCAGGCTTTGGTCGGGCTGATGAGGACGAAGGAGGGCTGTTTGATGCCAAATTTTTCCTGGAATGCATCCATTTTTGCAAGCCGTTGGCTCTTTTCAATCAGCAGGTCTTTGCCCAGAATATTACTGGCTTTATCATAGGTCGCGTCCGAGAGCTGGCGACCGGTCAGGGCGCGCCGGATACTTTCCAGCATGGCGAGGCCGAGTGCGGTTTGATCCGCCACGATGCCCGGCGCCAGGTCGGGGTTTGCCGCCAATCGCTCCTGACCGTTCTGCACGATAAATTTCCTGCCCATTTTCGCGGCCATATTGATCAGCGTTTTGTTCTTGACCAGATCAGGCCCTTTATTGAGAACGGTTTTCAAAAGGGGATTCATTGCTGCTGTTGCAGCTGTTGCATTCTTCCTATCCAACATGGCTCCCTCCATAATTTTGGTACTGGAAAATATTTGTCCAGTATGAAATTAGCTTATGAGTCTATTGTATTGAGTGTGGCTGTAGTTGTCTTGTTACTAAAGTTGTATTTAGTAATTATTTTTCGACCAGGCAATTTGCAATTATTGGTTAATGTGTGTAATAGCAGGGAGGGCTGCAGGAAGATCCCGATAAAAAAAGAGTCCAGTTGGACTCTTTTTGTAAGCTAATATTGATTTTTTATCGGCAAGGTAAATCCAGACGGGTGTTGAATGCCCGACCATGAGGTTGTTTTAGACTTCGTCCAAAACCAGGTCTACCAGGTCAAGAAATTCTTGCCATTCTTCCTGGAAGAAATGGAGAGTGATATTGTTCAGTTCGAGATGATATGTGGTCTCGCCATCCGGTTCTTCGGCTTTCCAGGCAAGATAGTTATCCGTTTCGGCAATGGTGCTGGTCTTCGGTTCTAATGAGTCGTCCATACAGTGTGTGCTCCTTATAAAAATAATTTTGTTGTTCTAATTCAGTTATATCACAAATCAATTGGACATCAAAGCGGTAATGCTGGCCGGATTGAGTTCATTAGTCGTGATCTTTGCGTCTTGCCCACAACCGTCGCCACCAGGATTTGATGGATTGCCAAAGGCGGGCGAACCAGGCGCCGATGGATCTGAGGGCTTTGGTCAACCCCGGTCCAACTTTTGCCCAGAGGTTCTCGAGGGTGGTGACCCACTTCGCCTTATCCTCTTGTTTCATATTTTCCAGGTTTTCCCAGGGGTTTTGGTCGGTCAATTTCTTAACAATATAGGTAAAAAACAGCTTGACCGTTGCCATGACGGGGGAGGCCAGGATAATGCCGATCACGCCCAGGAAATCCAGGCCGATCATCGCACCCACCAGGACCAGGGCGGGGTGCACTTTTAGGTTTTCGGACATGATCTTGGGGGTAATGAGGTTATCGATCAGGGAGTCGATGACAATCGAGACGCCCACGATAATGAGTGCATAGATACCGGCGGGGAGGTTGAAGATGGTGGAACCCTGGAGCAGCGCCACCAGGAAGAACGTGATCCAGGAGATCCAAGCTCCCAGATAGGGGACGAAGTGGCCGACCGCAGCCAGTACCGCCAGGCCGAAGAAGAACTGGATTCCCATTGTCCCGAGGAAACCGGTGTAGAAAAGGATCGTTACGAGCACGACGATGATCTGCCCGCGGATGTAGGCGTTCCAGATTTTATCCAACTCCAGCCCAATCCGGCGGATATCTTCGGTGTAGCCTGGGATGCGAATCTTGATGAAGCGCGACTCCGCGCCTTCGGATTCAGCCAGCAGGAAATAAGACACGATCAGGATCAGGCCGACCCAAAAGATGACGTTTGCCGCGCCGCCGACCACGGTTCCGACGACAGAGCCGACCTGGCCAACGATGGGCTGAATGGCGTTCACGATCTGGTTGGCGATGCTGTTCCAGTCAATGACGGAGAAGCCCAGTTCGAAGGGCCCGATGGCATAGGTTTGTTGGGTGAATTCCTCCACCAGTTGGGGGAGTTCGTCAATATTGTTCTGCACGAAATTGACCAGGTTCTGGATCTGGTCTCCCAGGGCCAGACCGCCCCAGGTGAGCAGCCCCACCAGGATCAGGATGGTGAGGAGGTAAATGATCGTGACCGAGGCTCGCCAGGAGAGCTTGATCTTATTTTGGACGAACCTGGCCAGGGGAAAGAAGAGGTAGGTGAGCATGAAGGCCATGATGATTGGCCCCAGGAAACTCTGGAACTGGATCAGGACCCAGATCAGAATCGCGACCAGGGCGATGCCGAATACTAATTTCGTCGGCCAGTTCCAACGCGGGGAGGAGGGTCTTGCTTCTTCGGGATTTTTGGTTTGATATTCTTTATTCATAATTTTTCTTTGTTTGTTAATTCTTAAAATCTGTATTGATGTATTGATGGAAAAAGCATTTGTTTCATAATTATACAGTACGAAACCTTGCCTTGCCATTATTGCCATCAATGATTTGCATAAAATTTGATCCTCTTAACCTTCGCTTAACGGTGGAATTTTAATTCATCGGATATGGTGTGACTTGATTGCGTGATAAAATGAAGTTGGTCGTTAATTAAGAGAGATGGAAGCGAAATTATGGAAAAGCGGACATTTAGATTCAACTGGCAGCTTTATCTGGGCGATGTGTTGAATTTGAAACACGGCGGCGCGGGGAAGATGGCGTTCCGCAAAGTGGATTACCGGTCCCTGGGGGGCTCTCTCAGCGGGCTGGGTGAAATCCAAGTGGTCGGTGTGGTCCAATCGCAAAAAGTGGACCTCTCCGGAACCAGGAATTACAAGGCGGCGGGTCTGAAGAGCCAGGATGCGGAAGTTGTGCTCTCCGGCGCAGGTGCTGCGCAGGTTTGGGCTGAAGGTACGCCGAACGCCATCCAGACCGGCGCCGGCAGTATCAAATACAAAGGCCAACCCGAGCTGACTCAATCCAGGTCCGGGATTGGCGAGATCAAGCCCCTTTAAAGGTGGAAAAGTTTAGTATATGATCTATACCCTAACGCCAAACCCCAGCATTGACCGCTCGCTGACCATTCCGGAGATCCGCTTTAACAGCGTTTTACGGAGTCAGTCGGTGCGGTTGGACTGGGGCGGCAAAGGCTTCAACGTCTCCCGGGCGTTGGCCCAATTTGGGATTGAATCGAGCGCGATGGCCTGGGTGGGCGGTGGGACGGGTAAGATGCTGGCCGATGGGCTGCAGCGGCTTGGAATCCAGACTGACTTCGTTTGGGTCGATGAAGAAACCCGGACCAATACGATGATCATTGAGCAGGAAGGCGATTGGCATATCAAGGTCAATGAGCCCGGCCCGCCGATTTCTCCAGCGGATATCGAACAGCTGAAACAAAAGGCGGAATCCTATGCCAAGAAGGGCGATCTCTGGGTGTTGTCCGGCAGCCTGCCGCCGGACGTCCCGGAGCAATTTTATGCGGATTTGATCACGATGTTCAATTCCAGGGGGGCTCGGGTTTATCTGGATGCCAGTGGGGACCCGCTCCGCTATGGCTGCCAGGCGGGGCCGTTCCTGGTCAAGCCTAATGCTTTTGAGGCCGCTAAGATTGTCGGCTTCGCCATTGACGACCAGGAGGACGCGAAACGCGCGGCTCTGCCGTTCCTGCGGATGGGCGTGGAATATTTCGCCCTGACGATGGGCTCTTCCGGCTTATTGCTCGCGAACCAACGCGAGATGGTGTTTGCCTCGCCGCCGCGGATGAACGTGCACAACGCTGCGGGGTCCGGCGATACGGTGATGGCCGCGATCATTTACGCCCAGATGTCGGGCATGTCGCTTTTTGAGACCGCCCAGTGGGCGACAGCGACCGGGGCTGCCTCGGTGGAGACGGAAGGGGTGAGCAAGTTTTCAATTGACCGGATTAATGAGCTGCTGCCGGAAATTGAGACCAAGGTCATCAATGTGATGTAGGGTGTGCGTTTAGAGTGCGTTGCACAAAGTCCCCATCTTCGGGGACTTTGTTTTATTTATACGCCTGGTAAATAAAAATTCACGGTTTCTGATGATCCTCGCGCTGTCTTCAAGGGGTCAGAATGATAGGGGAAGTGGATCGGGTTTATTTTTGGAGTCCATATTTATTGTCATCTGCACTGCGCGGCACGTGATCTACTAAATGATGAGTCCTGACCTCCGAAGATTTTTTGAATTTCCGGGAGTCATAAAAGTCGGTTTTAGAAGATCGTTTCAAATATGCTGCGGTTCTCGATCAGGGCTGCCTGTTCGTCCTCATCCAGCGGTTCAAAATTTTCGCAGGCTGTGAAGACTTTATCCAGCAGGCGGTCGTCGCCCGGCGTGCAGATATGGGCCTGTTCAAAGGAAAGCGCAAAGTTGATGTTCTCCTGGATTTGCTGCTGTTCGTCAAAGGGCATGTACCAGGTGTGATAGGTGTGTTCGCGTTCTCCCCAGGGCTCTTTGGCGACGGATTTGATGATCATCACGCCGACGTTTTCCTCCGCGCAGCGCTCCAACAGTTCGAGCGCATCCCTGCGATAGACCGCGTCAGCGAAAAGGGTTGGGTTGATGGGGAAGAGGACCGAATCGAAATTGAAACGATTGAGCGCTTCCAGGAAAACGGACGGGGCATGGAAGCCGTGCCCTGTGACCCCGATGTAATCGGTGAGACCTTTCTCTCGCATCTCGATCACGCCCTCCAGCGCGCCGCCTTTCTCGATGCATTTATCCAGTTCGCTCATCTCCGTCACGGCGTGGAGCTGGTAGAGATCAAAGCGCTCGGTTTGCAGCCGTTCGAGTGAGCGGTTGAACTCTTTGAGTGCGCCTTTCTTGGATCGTTCGGTGGTCTTGCAGCCCAGGAAGATCTCATCCCTGATATTGGGCATCAAAGGCCCCAAGCGGGATTCCGCTTCACCGTAGGTCGGTGCAATGTCGAAGTGGTTGACCCCCGCATCGAGCACTTTTCGGACAACTTCATCGGCCTTTGACTGCGAGAGCTGGCCCAGCGCAACCGCGCCGAAGACGGCCACCGTGCTCATATGTTTTGTCCGTCCATACCGTCGTTTTAGCAAGGTTACCTCCTGAAAAAAATAAAAAGTGAGACGTCCCTCGATTTGCTTACCGAAATAGAGATCGAAACGTGATGTGGGGTTGCTTGTTGGTCGTATTAATCTTACCTATATTTAATGCCGGGTGTGCTGGCGGGGAAGTTGAATAAAGAACCGCCCCGATGTTATTTGCATCGGGGCGGCCTTGGTGTCTTAGGAAAGGCCAAGAATTTGGCTGGTTTTTAGATCTATATCGATATCGTAGTAGGCCGGTCGAGTGGGCAGTCCGGGCATCAGGCGGATCGGGCCGGCGATGGGATAAAGGAACCCGGCGCCTACCGAAGCTCGCACGGCACGGATCGGTATTCGGAAGCCAGATGGGCGACCCTTCAGCGAGGGGTCATGGCTCAGGCTGAGGTGAGTTTTGGCCATGCAGATCGGCAGGTCGTCGTACCCAAGCCGGGTGTATTTCTTGATTTGTGCTTCTGCTTCCTCGCTGTAATCCACACCATCCGCGCCATATATCTTTTTGGCGATGGCCTCAATTTTTTCCTTGATCGGGATATCCAGCGGATAGAGGAAGTGGAAATCGGCGGGCTGCTCGGTCGCTTTAATGACAGCCTTACCCAGTTCCACTGCCCCTGCGCCGCCTTCTTCCCAGTGGTTGGTGACTACGGCATCGGAGACCAACCCGCTTTCCAGGCAGGTCTTGCGGATGAGCTCCAGCTCGGCGTCCGTATCGGTGTGGAAGCGGTTGATGGCAACTACTACGGGCACGCCGAATTTATTAGCGTTTTCGATGTGGGCCATCAGGTTTTCCATGCCCTTGCGGAGCAGGTCCAGGTTCTCGTGTTCATATTCCGGCGCCAAGGGTGATCCGGCTGAGACCTTGGGGCCGCCGCCGTGCATTTTGAGCGCCCGGACGGTCGCGACCATCACAACCGCATCGGGGATGTTGCCGGAGTAGCGGCATTTGATGTCGAAGAATTTTTCCATGCCCATGTCGGAACCGAAACCCGATTCGGTGATGACGTAATCGGCCAGCTTGAGGCCGATCATATCGGCCATCACGGAGCTGTTGCCGTGGGCGATATTGGCAAAGGGGCCGGCATGCACGAAGACGGGCGTGCCTTCGAGAGTCTGCATCAGTGTGGGTTTGATGGTGTCCTTCATCAGCACGGTGGCGGCGCCGGCCACACCGACGTCCTCCACGGTGACGGCGTTACCGTCCAAATCCAGGGCGACGACCATCTTGCCGATCCGTTCCCGCATATCCTCCAGGCTGGTGGCCAGGGCCAGGACGGCCATCAATTCGCTGGCGACCGTGATATAGAAGCTGGTTTTCAGGTTAAAGTCCTTCTCGGTGGGGCTTTGACCGACGGTGATCTCCCGCAGGATGCGGTCGTTGGTGTCGGTGGCTCGGCGCCAGGTGAGGGTGTCGCGGTCGATGTTGAGGCGGACGAAGCGTTTACGTTCTTCCTCGGTGAGCTCGTTCGGGTCGGTCTTATCGATGCCGAGGTTCTTCAACCGGCCCTGCATGGCAACGCCAAATTTCCGGTTGCCGTGCTCATCGGGCGGGCAAAGCCGGCGGAACAGGGCTTCGTCGCTCTGATAGCTCTCGTGGTACATTCGGGTCTCGATTGCCGCAGCGATCAGGTTGTTGGCAGCCGTGATCGCGTGGATATCACCGGTGAGATGCAGGTTGAATTCCTCCATCGGGATCACCTGGCTGTAGCCGCCGCCCGCTGCGCCGCCCTTGATGCCGAAGGTGGGACCCTGGCTGGGCTGGCGGATGGCGGTGATTACGCGTTTGCCGAGGTGCGCACCCAGGGCCTGGCTGAGACCGACCGTGGTGGTGGTCTTGCCTTCGCCAAGCGGGGTGGGCGTGATGGCGGTTACGTCCACATATTTGCCGTCGGGGACGTCTTTGAGACGCTCCAGCACGTCGGGGCTGACCTTGGCGATAAACTTGCCGTATGGATCGAATTCCTCGGGCAGCAGGCCCAGTTCTTCGGCGACCTGGGTGATCGGTTTGAGCTTGGCATCCTGCGCGATGATGATATCCGCAGGTACGGGGTCTTTTCGGTCCAGCTTGGTGGGGGTGTAGGGTGTATTTGGTTTTGTAGAGGCTTGCGAGGGCATGCGATGGGGGTCCTTTCCGTAAATGAAACGATTGCGCGATGGCTTACCATTCGCGGATTTAATGGAAAAAGCAAATTTCCAACAGGTTAATTATGGTTTCAAGAGATTGAAAAATCAAGAAGATGGGAGGATATGGGGCCAATCGCAAAGTCTCTCTTTGCAGTTGGTCCAGCTTTTCGCACTATCAGTATGGCCCCTTTCCCTCCTTGAGGGGAAAGGTTGGGGACGTGATCTATATAAAATTTTCTGATTTCGTTTCTCGGTGGGAAGCTTGTGGAGGAAATTGACTTCCATTTGTTTAATCGTAAAAACGACTGCCTCGGGACCGATCACCTTGTCTAAAAATATTAAAATCAGCCGCCCTGCTCAATTTGAGCAGGGCGGCTTGAATGGGAAGGAGAAGCGCCCGTTGTTTAATATAGTCCTTTATAGCGCACGAGCCACAGCCCGGTACCTTCTTCCTCTTTGATGGGGAAGAAGGGATGGTCGCTTATCTCTGATTCCACATAGAAACTGGAGGTGGACACGATCTCGACCCAGGTCTGACCATTTTTGAGGGCGACCGGATTGCCGTCTTCATCCACAAAGCGGATGGGCCGCAGCAGGCCGGTTTCCTTTTCATAGTCGCCGTATTGGGTTGTCCAGAACATCTCGTGGACCTCGCCGTCCCGGAAGAGCAGGGCCTTCATTGGCGGCATATTGTCCAGATAGATGTCGATCAGGGTGGGCGCGTAGTATTCGTGCCTGGCAAAGAGCACGATCACGTTTTCACGAGTGATGGGTTCCTTATCCAGGCCGTCGGTGGACATGACAAACTCGCCGCTGCCATCGGTCTTGATGTCGTAGCGGACATAGGCGCCGCGTTCTTCATCATAGCGCCACTGGACCTGGTTGAGATTGCTATAGAACAGCCAGGCTTCATCCGCCTTCATTCCGCCCTCAGGTGGGGTGGGTGAGAACTTATTGCCTTCCAGGTTGAAGCTGTTGCCCGGGTAGGTCTGGGAGCGTTCGAGGGCGAGGTTGTAGAGCTGGCTGACGTCAATCCGGGCGCTGTTGATGTCGTTGCTATCCGAGCCGTAGATCGTGGTGGTGTCATTCAGGTTTGCGGCCACGCCGCTGTAGGCGGAGGCCATCACCAGGAAGCCGGAAAAAAGGGAGCGGATATCTTCGTAGGGCAGGCGGCCCGAGCGGATGGGGCCAATACTGGCCGCGCTGCCGCCGGTTGTGCCGCCGGAAGAATCGTCGCCGCTGGAATCGCCACCGGAGTTACCGTCACCGGTTTGGCCTTCGGTCAGGCCGCTGACCTGCTCGGGGAAGGCGCCGTAGAACAGGGCCAGGAAGCGGGTCATCCCCTCACCAATCGTGATCTCGAAGACCACGGGGCTGGTATTGAGGCCATATTGCGGCCGGGCGGATGCCGGGAAGTTGGATACGGAAACCATCGCCGGGGGCAGATCCAATAGTTCAGGATCAGTGGACAGGCCCGTCAGCGGGTTGATGTCCTCAGGGAAATCGTTCGGGCCGTAGGTGCCGGCCTGAGGTTCCTGGATTTCCTCCGAGGTGGGGCTTTCTTCCGGCTCGGTGGCTTCTTCGGTGGCGTCCGGTATCTCGGTCACCTCATCGGTGGCCTCAGGCGTAACCGCCCCTGTTGTTGCGGCGACGGTTTCTTCGGCTGCCGGTTCGGTTACCTTTTCCTCTTCCGTCTCGGCCCCGGCGCTGCCGCTCAGCGGCAGTGAGAAGGGGAGGTTGCAGGCGGAGAGCAGCATTGTGATTATGAGCAGGGTTGTGAAACTAAATAAAAGTCGTTTTTTCATGGTTTTTCCTTCAACTGATAAAACGGGGTTAACAATATTTATCGCCTACATTATACTGAGTGCCGTACTCAAAATTCGACTAAACGCTGTCAATATGCTATCATTTAATCATCATTTTGATTAAAGTGAAAAAGATTAGGACAAAAGATATGTCGCGCGCGTTTACAGGGCCGATTCTGTTGTTCATTTCCGGTTTGCGAGAGGGGGAACGGGTTCAAATTCAGGCGGGTTCCTGCATATTAGGTCGTGATCCTTCTGTCGATATTCAGGTTGATTCGCCATTTGTGTCAAGACAACATGCGGAAATTCACCGGGTGGGCGGATATTGGTATATCACGGATCTATTCAGTAAAAACGGGATTTTCATTAATCAGGTCCGGGTGGCGCCGGGCGACCCGGTTGCCCTGCACAACCAGGACGTGGTGCAGGTCGGGAGCGTGACTGCGTTCAAGTTCCGGGACCTGGAAGCGACGATCCACGAATCGCAGCTCCAGATGCGCTCGCCGGGCTTGTGGCTGGATGAGCCGAACCGGGATGTTTACCTCCAGGATGCCCGCCTGGAACCGCCGCTGACGCCCCAGCAGTTTGCGTTGCTGTCCTTGCTCTTCCGCAGGGGGCACGCCGTTGTGACGAACGAGGAAATTTCCGAAGTGCTCTGGCCGGAGGCGGCCGGTGGGGTGGAAAGCGCGGCGATTGATAATGCGATCAGCCGGTTGCGCAAGCGTCTGGTGGAGCTGGATCCCGAGCATGATTATATCGAGACGGTGCGCGGCGTGGGGAAACGGTTACGGCAGCGGACGGAATAGAATCTCAAATCTTTCCATAAATACGGGCGGCATGTATGCCGCCCCCACGAAAAAATTCACCGCGACCTATTTCTGGGGTACAATCGCCTTTGTTAATTATGAAGAAACGCCGACTCCTCCTTATTCTCATCACCCTACTTGTCCTCCTCGCCCTCAGCAGCTGCGTCAAACTGGAGCAGGATATGGCCGTCCATGAGGATGGTTCAGGCGTGCTGCGGTTTGCCTTGGGCGTGGAAGCGGAATCGTATACGCTTTTTCAGGAACAGCTCCCAGAAGGGATGGACCTGGAAAGCTTGCTGGCGACCCTGATGCAGGATGAGAATGTGACCGAAGTGACCACCGACAACTATGAAGCCGGTGGGCGCGTCTGGGACGTGGTGGAACTGCAGGTGGCGGACTTCGCGGCCCTGTTGGCCGAGGATCGCCGGATCGGCCCCCTGGTGATCACGCTGGATGAATCGGAGGGCGTTTACGCCTTTGAAGAGGTTTTGGACCTTGAAAATTCAACAATGTCCATCCCCGGCATCCATTTGATGGACCTGGCCGGCGCGGGATATACCGTGCGGCTGAATACGCCCCAGATCATCACCACCAACGGCTTGCGTGCGGATGCGGGCCTGAGCACCTGGGACGTGTCACTTGGCGATTTGCTTCAGGGCGGGGAGACGATCGTTCTGGAAGCGGATTACTCCCTGGAACCCTATGAGGGGAATTTTATCCCCTGGGAGACCTTCTTCCCCTATGTAATGATCGGCTTCCTGGGTCTGGGCGTCCTGGCGATCCTGGTGGTGATTGTGGTGAATACACGTAAGAAAAGCGACCAGGGGGATAAGATCAAGTTTTGATGGATTTTAATTACTCATTGTGATTGCATTCGTATGGCCTTCTCCATGGGTTATAATCGTTGTGTGTAAACCTTAATAGGAGGGAAGCAGTGCCAACGCCTGATATTATTTATCGCCTGGTAAATCAATTCAAAATAAATCGTGATACCTATTGCTCTGAAGCTTATAACGAGGCGCAACTTCGTCAGGAGTTCCTTAATCCATTTTTTGAAGCTTTGGGTTGGGATGTGGCGAATAAAAAGGGATTCGCTATTCAATATCGAGAGGTTGTGCACGAGGATCGGATTGATATTGAAGGATCTAAAAAAGCGCCTGATTATGCCTTTCGGATTGGTGGTGTTCGAAAATTCTTTGTGGAGGCGAAAAAACCCGCAGAAAATATCGAAACGGATGCAAGTTTAGCCTACCAACTCCGGCGGTACGCATGGAATGCACATCTCCCGCTTTCAATTTTGACTGATTTCGAAGAGTTTGCAGTCTACGACTGCCGCGACCGCCCTCATCCGGAGGATAGTCCGGCTACTTCGCGCATCATGCTTCTGCGCTTTGAGGACTATATTGAAAAATGGGATGAGATTGCAGCCATCTTTTCACCGGATGCCATCCTCAAAGGGGCCTTTGACCGCTATGCAGAGGATAATACGGGGAAGAGGGGGACCATCCAGGTTGACGATGCCTTTCTGGCTGATATTGAAGAATGGCGCACACTGCTGGCTCGTAATATTGCCCTGCGCAATCCGCAGGTTGAAGATGAACGTCAGTTGAATTTCGCCGTCCAGATGACCATTGACCGGATCATATTCCTGCGCATCTGCGAGGATCGGGAAATTGAGGCGGAAAACCAACTGCTTGAAATTAGCCAGCAACCCAATATTTATGATAACTTGATCGATCTTTTTTATCGGGCGGACCTGCGCTATAACTCTGGTCTGTTTCATTTCAAGACGGATAAGCGCCAAAACAGTGAAAATGATTCGCTCACACCCACGCTGGTGATCGATGACAAAGTTCTCAAAGAGATCATCAAAGACCTATATTATCCCAGTCCCTATATCTTCAAGGAAATCCCTGTTGAGATCCTGGGGCAGGTCTATGAACAATTCCTCGGCAAGGTCATCCGGCTGACGGCCGGACACCGCGCCAAGGTGGAAGAGAAACCCGAAGTCCGCAAAGCGGGCGGGGTCTATTACACGCCGAAATACATTGTGGATTACATCGTCGAAAATACGGTGGGCGAGCTTGTGAAAGGGAAAACGCCAAAAGACGCCGCCGAACTGAAGATTGTTGATCCGGCCTGCGGGTCTGGGTCTTTCCTGTTAGGCGCATTCCAATATCTGCTGAACTGGCATGAGAAATGGTATCTGGAACATTCGCCCGAGGAATGGGCGCAAGGCGATGGTTCTCCCCTGGCCCCGACCGTGGATGGGAGCTGGCGTCTTTCCACAGATGAAAAGAAACGGATCTTGTTGAATAATATCTATGGGGTCGATATCGACCCGCAGGCGGTGGAGGTCACCAAGTTGAGCCTGCTGTTGAAGGTGTTGGAAGGGGAGACCGGGCAAATGAGCCTGGGCTTCGAGCGGGTGCTGCCGGATCTGGGGGAGAACATCCAGTGCGGAAACTCGCTGATATCCAATGAATTTTATTTAGGAAGACAATTAACTTTATTTGATGAAGATGAACGCTACCGAATAAATGCCTTTGATTGGATAAATGCTTTCCCTGAAGTCTTCAATAGAGAGGGTTTTGATGCCGTTATTGGAAATCCTCCTTATATTCGAATTCAAGCGATGAAAGAGTGGGCACCTACTGAGTCAGAATATTATAAAGAGAAATATGTTTCCGCTAGTAAAGGCAATTTTGATATTTACGTTGTATTTATTGAAAAAGGATTGAATATATTAAACAGCAATGGTCTCATGGGGTTCATTCTGCCGAATAAATTTTTTAATTCTCAATACGGGGAAAAAATTAGGAACTTGATTTCTGGTGAAAACTTTCTGTCAAGAATTGTCGACTTTACCGACCAGCAAGTATTTGACAATGCTACAACGTATACTTGTCTTCTTTTTCTTGATAAGAGAGGAAGAAATGAATTTAATTATTCGAGAGTTTATGATATCGAAAACTGGAAAGTAACAAAGAGTTCTTTATCAGGCAAGTTAAAATCTATAGATGCAAAAAGAAATGCTTGGAATTTTTTTGTCGGTGAAGAATCGAAAGTCCTCGGAAAATTAGAAAATTTCCCAATCCGATTATCAGAAATTACAGATAATATTTCACAAGGAATACGGACGAGTGCAAATAAGATTTACGTAGTCCTCGCAGAAAGGGAAATTTCAGAAAATGTAGTTTTAACCTTTTCAAAAGAATTGCAATCTGAAGTAACTTTGGAAAAAGAACTACTGCATCAATTCCTAAAAGGGCAAGAGATTCGTCGATATAATATTACGTATTCAAATAGCCTAGTTATTATTCCATATTCGGAAAGTAATGGAAATTTTCAGTTAATCAGCGAGTCTGAATTGGAATCGAACTATCCCTTGACATATAATTACTTATTGGAAAATAAGAGATTGTTAGAGAATCGTGAGCATGGAAGAATGCGGGGGGAGGATTGGTATGGGTACGTTTATCCAAAGAATTTTGAACTTATGTCAAAAAAGAAGATTCTGACTCCAGATATAGCTGATCGGTGTAATTTTGCTTATGATGAAACGGGTGATTTTTCGTTTACTAGTGGATACTGTATAACACTAAAAAGTGACAAGGAGTCAGATTACTTTTACATTTTAGGTATTCTGAATAGCAAATTAATAGATTTCTTTTTTAAACGAATCAGCACACCTTTACAAAATGGATATTTTCGTTTCTTTTCTCAATATTTAAACAAAATCCCCGTTTGCCTTATTGATTTCTCAAACGAGAATCAATCGAATACATATAATAGAATTGTTGAACTAGTGAAAAATCTCCGGTACTTGAATCGGGAAATTCGAAAGATATTATCGCCCAATGAAACTGATCGATTAAAACGTCAAATTGACGCCACGGACGCAGAAATCGACCGTCTGGTCTATGAACTCTACGGGCTGACGGATGAGGAAATTCGTATTGTTGAGGAGAGTGTTCCGTAGATACCGCTTCAACTGAAATTTTAAGTCGGATTATGGTGGGTTGGCGTCGCCAACCCACCATACGATTCACCATGCACCACTCACCATTCACTGTTTTCCATTTCTCCCTCTTTCGTGCTAAACTTAAAGGTCTGATGTGCATATTTTGATCCGCCGCAGAGGGCTTCCGCGGGCCGTTTTGCGCGTCGGAGAGTGCCGGCCTTCCGTAGGAAGGCTCGCAATGATAATGTGACTAGAAAAGAAATTTATTATGACCGACAACACACCTTTCCTGATCGCCGGCCTGGGTAACCCGGGGCCGGAATATCGCCAAAACCGGCATAACGTCGGCTTTATGGTCGCGGATGCCCTGGCTGACGCCGCTAATATCCCCTTGCGGCGGGTGGAGTTTCGCGCGATTGTGGGTAAGGGATCCTTCGCCGGCGAGCGGATCGTGCTCGCCAAGCCGCAAACCTTTATGAACGAGTCGGGTCAGGCAGTGGGTGCGCTGGTGGGGTTTTATAAGATCCCGCTGGACCGTATCCTGATCGTGCACGACGACCTGGATTTGCCTTTTGGCACGCTGCGCCTGCGCCCCTCGGGCGGCACGGGCGGCCAGCGCGGGATGGAGTCGATTGTGACCCGCCTGGGCACACGCGATTTCGCCCGCCTGCGGATGGGCATCGGTCGCCCGCCCGGACGAATGGATCCGCGCGATTACGTTTTGCACGACTTTGACCCGCCAGAGCAGGCCGACCTGCCGCTGGTGCTGACCACGGCTGTGGATGCCATCCGGCGTTTCATCACCGACGGGATTGAAAAAGCGATGAACGACTTTAACGGCAATGTGATCGAAGAGGACTGATGCGCCTGCTGGACAAAATTGGGGACCTCCCCGCGTACCAGGAACTTTTAACCCGACTGAAAACCGGCCTTGAGACGGTGGAAACTGCCCGAGGGCTGGGCTTGCCGCGCGCCGCCCGGCTGCCGCTGGTCGCACGCTTGCAGCGTGACCTGGACCGGCCGGTTCTGTTGATCAGCAACCGCGCCGACCGGGCCCTGGCGCTGAACGAGGAACTCCAGTTTTGGCTGGGCGAGCGCCCCGTGCATTATTTCCCTGAACCGAACCCGCTTTTCTATGAACAGGCCGGCTGGGGACAGGGCACCCGCAGAGACCGCTTGCAGGTGCTCACCATGCTGGCGCGCCTCCTGATCCCCGGTGCATCCCCGCCCGATATGTTGCCGGTGCTGGTTGCGCCGGTCAGAGCATTGATGACCCGGACGATCCCCCGCCGGGACTTCCTCAAGCACACCCGCGCCCTGCGCCTGAGCCAGCGGGTGACGCTGGAGGAACTGACCCGCGCCTGGGTCGACATCGGGTATGAATACGCCAATATTGTCGTACAGGCCGGCCAGTTCTCCCGCCGGGGCGGCATCCTCGATATCTGGCCGCCTGGGGAAGCCCAGCCGGTGCGGATCGAGTTCTTCGGTGATGAGATTGACACGATGCGCGCCTTCGACCCTGCCTCACAGCGGACGATGAAGAGCCTGGATACATTGACGATCACGCCTGCCCGGGAAATTTTACCTATCGCAGCCGAGAAGGCCGGGCTGTCCACCAAGGACCTGCGGGAATTTCAGATTCCGCTGGCCCATTCGATGGCCGGCAGCCTGCTCGATTTCCTGCCGGAGGACACGCTAATCGCGCTGGATGGGAAGGAATTCCTCTCGGCCGCCGTGATGGACATTGAGGAAGAAAGCCTTTCCCGGCGGGAGGAAGCCGTGGCAGCCGGTGAGATCGATGCGGATTTCCCGCTGCCCTATCTGACTTGGGCGGAGATGGAAGACCGCTTCGGCCGCCGTTCGGTGGTGGAGCTGGGCTATACCCGCGCGCCGGATATGCCCCCGTTGGCCGCAGCATTCGAACCAGGGAAGCGCTTTGGCGGTAAGCTGCGAGATTTCATCAACTTCCTGACCGAGCTGGAAAAAGCGGATGAAGACTGGCTGATCGTCTCGCGGCAGTCCTCGCGCCTGGCCGATCTTTGGCGGGAGCAGCAAATCCTGAGTGAAATCACCGCTGATGAGGCGGACGAGGAACGTTTCATTGAAGGCGCCCTGGCGGGCGGTTGGACGCTGCGGCCGCCGCGGCCCCCAATGGAAGGCAGGCAGGGTAAACCCGTCCACCTGCTGACGGACGGCGAGATCTTCGGCTGGTCCCGCCCGCAGCCCCGCCGCCGGTATCGCCCGACCGCGGAAGCGCCAGAATCGGCTTATGCTGACCTGCAGCCCGGCGATTGGGTTGTGCACGTTGACCATGGGATCGGGAAGTATGTGGGCCTTGTGCAGCGCACGCAGGACGGCGTCCAGCAGGAATATCTCTGTGTCGAGTACGCAGAGCAGGATCAGCTTTTTGTGCCGATCCACCATGCGGATCGGCTGACCCGATACGTTGGCGCTGAAGGCCATACGCCTTCGATCTCGCGGTTGGGCGGCGGGAGCTGGGACAACACCAAGCAAAAGGTCCGTTCGGCGGTGCAGGAGGTGGCGGGCGATTTACTGGCGCTCTACGCTACCCGACAGATGGCGGAAGGGGTTGCCTTCAGCCCAGACACGCCCTGGCAGCGGGAACTGGAAGCCAGCTTCCCCTACATTGAAACGGAAGACCAGCTCCAGGCGCTGGCAGAGATCAAGGCGGATATGGAAGCGCCGCGACCGATGGACCGGCTGCTATGTGGGGATGTGGGCTATGGCAAGACGGAGGTCACCTTGCGGGCCGCTTTCAAGGCCGTAATGGATGGGAAGCAGGTCGCGGTGCTTGTGCCCACGACCGTGCTTGCCCAGCAGCATTACGACACCTTCCGCTCCCGGCTGGCGACTTTTCCCGTGCAGGTGGAGATGCTTTCCCGCTTCCGCACGCCCAGGCAACAGGACCGGATCATCAAGGATTTGCGGAATGGCAAGATCGATATCGTGATCGGGACGCATCGCCTGCTTTCGCAGGATGTCTCTTTCAAGGACCTGGGGCTGGTGGTGATTGACGAGGAGCAGCGTTTTGGGGTGGCGCATAAGGAACACCTCAAGCAACTGCGCACCTCGGTGGACGTGCTGACGCTGACGGCCACGCCAATCCCGCGCACGCTGTACATGGCGCTGACCGGCGTGCGAGATATCTCGACAATCAGTTCCCCGCCGGAAGAACGCTTGCCCATCGTGACCCACATCGGGCCCTACGACACCAAGCTGGTCCGGCAAGCTGTGGTGCGGGAGTTGGAGCGGGGCGGCCAGGTTTTCTTCGTGCACAACCGCGTGCAGACGATCCGGGCGATGCGGTCCCACCTGCACAAGCTGGTGCCGGAGGCAAAAATAGGGATCGCCCATGGACAAATGGACGAGAACCGTCTGGCGGATATGATGCATGACTTCACCAAGGGTGAAATTGATCTGCTGCTGTGCACATCGATCATCGAATCGGGCCTGGATATCCCCAACGCCAATACGCTGATTGTGGACCGGGCAGATACCTTTGGCCTGGCGCAGCTTTACCAACTGCGCGGGCGGGTGGGTCGCGGGGCGCAGCGCGCCTATGCCTACCTCTTCCGGCACCGGGTCAAACCACCCACGGCGGAAGGCCAGGAGCGGCTGGAGGTGCTGGCCGAGAACACGCAATTGGGGTCGGGCTACGCGATCGCCATGCGGGACCTGGAGATGCGCGGCGCTGGCGAGATGCTGGGGACACGCCAGTCGGGGTATATCGCTTCGGTGGGCTTCCATCTGTATACCCGCTTACTGGCACAGGCCGTGCGGCAGTTCCGCAAGGCCACCGGTATGACCGGCCCGGAGGATGACTCGATCCTGGAAGCGGCGCTGATCATTCCCACGGTCGTCAACCTGCCGCTCTCAATCGGCATCCCGGATTCGTATATTCCCGACCAGGCACTGCGGCTCAAGCTCTACCGCCGCCTGGCGGATATCAAGGATGAGGCGGCGTTGGCGAGCATTGAAATGGAATTCGAGGACCGGTTTGGACCGCTGCCTGAGCAGGTGCGGAACCTGATGTTCCAGATCAAGGTCAAGCTCTTCGCGGCGCTGGCCGGGTTGGCCTCAGTGGGCTTCGAGGGTCGTCAGTTGGTTTTGCGTTACCCGCCGCTGCCGGAGGGTGTTGCTGCCCGTCCGCTGCGGGAGTTCCGAAAGCCAATCATCACGGGAAAGAATGCGTACCGGATCCAGATTGGCGACCCGGCCGGTGACCCCTGGCAGGAGATTTTGGTGGGATTCCTATTGAAGATCCGGAACGATTGATTTATTACAGACTAAATGACGTCACCTTTGGACTCTCAAAGGTATGCCTTCCCCGCTTGCCAAAAAAAAGCCGTGTGTTATACTGCAAATCAGGCAACAGCCTGATATCAGTAAAATAATTTGTATTTTAATGAAACCAAATCATGTTTGATCGAATTAAAACCTTCCTCTCAAAACATAAAAAAGCGCTGCTCCCTGCCGCTATCCTGATGATCCTGGTCGGTGCGGGGTTGACCTGGCTGGGGCTCAATCGCACCGTAACAGTGATTGTCAACAGGATGCCCCTGAGGGTGCGTACACCGGCGCTGACTGTCTCGGGTGTACTGCGGGCAGCCGAAGTACAGAGCTCGCCTGCAGACCGGGTCCAGCCGTCGCCAGGGCGTTTGCTTTGGAACCAGCCTTTCGTCACCGTTGAAACGGCCCGCGAGGTGGTGGTGCGGACGCCTGAATTTGACCTCGCTTTCCCCTCGGCAGAGCGGATCCCGGCCAACTTGCTGGCGCTGGCCGATGTGCCTGTGTATCCCAACGACCAGGTGCGGATCAACGGCGCGGCTGTGTCGGCCGTGGATGCGTTGGAGATGCCTGACTCATTCGTCCTGCAGTATGTCCCTGCCCAGGCGATCAGCCTCGAACTGGATGGTGTGACGCAAACACTGTACAGTTCGGAGCCTACCCTCGGCGCGGCTTTGGAAACCGCCGGGATCAAACTGAGCGTGGAAGATGCGATCACGCTGGACCCGAATACCCCGCTCACCGGACCGCTCTCTGTCGCCATCCGGCGCGCCCGCCCCCTGACCGTGCAGGTGGGAGAGCAGACTGTGACCGGTGTAACGGCGGCTGAAACGGTGGGTGAAGCCTTACAGGACTTGGACATCCCCCTGCAGAACCTGGATTACAGCCAGCCGGGTGAAGCGGCGGCGTTGCCGGAAGATGGGCAGATCCGAGTTGTGCGTGTGCGGGAAGAGCTGATGGTGATGACGGATGAGACGCCATTCCCGGTGGAATATCAGGAGGACCCCGAGACGCCGTTGGACCAGACCTCGGTGATCGAACCCGGGCAGAACGCCATCGTCGCCACACGTGAGCGGGTGGGCTATGCGGATGGCGAAGAGGTCTGGCGCCGGAGCGAGGACTCCTGGCAGGCCAGCGAGGCCAAGCCGGGGATTTATGGTTACGGCACGAAAATTGTCAACTACACCGAAGTGGTGGATGGCAATACAATTGAATATTATCGCAAGATCAGCGTTTATTATCATTCCTACAAACCCTGCATCCCCGGTACCGATATCTGCTACTACGGTACATCGAGTGGATTGCCCGTGGAAAAGGGCGTTATCGCTGTGCAGCTTTCCTGGTATAACATGTTTGCCTTGCATCCGGTTTATGTGCCGGGTTACGGTCACGCGGTGATCGCCGATGTCTGCGGCGCTTGTGCTGGAGAAATGCTGATTGACCTGGGCTATTCGGAGGATAATTACGACCCGATGCCTAATGGCTGGACCACCTTGTATTTCCTTTCACCTGCGCCTGATTTCGTCCCGGTGCCATTCCCATGACGCTTGAACCATTGCATGTCCCAGAACTACTCCGCCGCTATGACCTCAGACCTAAAAAAAGCCTGGGGCAGAACTTCCTGGCGGACCATAATGCGCTGCTCAAGATTGTGGATGATGCCGGTGTGGGGTCTGATGACCGGGTGCTGGAAATCGGCGCCGGGTTGGGCGGGCTGACCCGTTTGCTGGCAGCGCGCGCAAAAGCTGTCACCGCAGTGGAGATCGATAACGATCTCTTCCCTGCCTTGCAGGAAATCCTGGACCCATTTGACAATGTTCGGCTCATTCATGGCGATATCCTGGCGATTCCCCCCGAGACCTTGTTCGATGAAGACGGTTACTTGGTTGTCGCGAATATCCCCTATTACATTACCTCGGCTGTGCTCCGGCGCCTGCTGGAAGCCAAGGTGCGGCCAACACGGTTGGCGCTTACCATGCAGCGTGAGGTAGCCGAGCGGATCCTCAATAAGGCGGAAAAGATGAGCCTGCTGTCGCTTTCGGTGCAGGTCTATGGGCGGGCGCACATCAGCAGCCATATCCCGGCATCTTGTTTCTATCCCGCGCCAAAGGTGGATTCAAGTGTGCTGATCGTGGAGGTCCACCCTGAACCCCTGCTGTCTGCGGATGCTATTGACCGCTTGTTTGCGCTGGCCCATGCCGCGTTCAATCAGAAGCGGAAGATGCTGCGTAATTCTCTGCAGCCGGTTTTGGGCGGTGATTCGGAGTCGGTATCTGCTAAGTTGGAAGGGGTGGAAATTGACCCGCGGCGGCGACCGGAAAACCTCTCATTGGAAGAGTGGAGCAGATTGGCCAAGCGTCTGTAATTATCGTTTTCTCTTTGTAAAATGGGTATTCCCCAAAAACTATATTTGTTTGCGGCGGTAGATCCGGCGCAGCTGCCAGACCCGGAAAGCCGCTTCAATTTGGATGTTGAAGGACATTTTCGATGTTCCCCGGCTGCGCTCTGCAAAGTGGATGGGCACTTCAGCAAATTTGAGCCCGGCCAGGGTGGCTATGTAATTTAATTCAACCTGGAAGACATACCCATTTGAACGGGATTGCTCGAAGGGAATGGACTCCAGTGCACTGCGCCGCCAGAGCCGGAACCCACCGGTAGCATCCCGGATGGGCAGGTTGAGGATCGCACGGGTATAGGCGTTCCCAAAAGCCGACAGGGCTTTTCGCCAGATGGGCCAGTCTTCGTCGAGACTGCCGCCGGGAACATAACGTGAACCGATCACCACATCCACGTCGGAAAGGGCTGCCAGCATTTCAGGCAGCCGGTCCGGAGGGTGGCTCAGATCGGCGTCCATCATACCGATCGCCTCCGCTCCCATGTCCAGTGCTCGGCGGAAGCCATCGATATAGGCTCTGCCGAGACCTTCCTTGCCCGCCCGGTGTAAGACACTAATCCGGCCGGGTTTTGTTTCGGCGAGGTCTTCAGCGATTTGACCGGTGCCATCGGGGCTGTTATCGTCCACAATGAGTAAGTTTAAATCGGGTAGATCCAATGAATATAAAGCCTTCACCAGGATGGGAAGGTTCTCGGCTTCATTATAGGTAGGGATGATTTCAATGATTTTCATCAGTTCCTGCGGTTTTATTCTTTATTCACTGCATAGTGACCATCAGGCCGTACTCAGTTTTAACATAGCCACAAGGGGGTGTCAAGCTGCGACGACAGTTTACATTCACTTTCCAGATAGGTAAACTGAAATTAGAAGAAATGTTATTAGATGAAAGGAAACAATGAGTAGAGAACGAATTATGTACGTCCTTTTGGGTATCCTTTTGATCCTCACAGGACTTATGGCAGCAGTGCCGTCCCTCGGTGTTTTGGGTATCGTGGTCGCGGTATTGGCGCTGGTTGTGGGCGTGCTGATCTTTATTGCCCATCCCGATATCTCGATTTTCACCGGCTGGGCGCTGGCGGCGGTCTATTTCATTCTAATCGGCCTGCAGGGCGTGATCAACTTCAGTTTCTCCAGCATTGAAATTGTCAAGGCGATCCTGGCCTTGGCGGCTGGGGTGGTGCTGTTGGTCGGTTGGCCAAAATTCCGGCATCATATCGGCTTTTTTCTGTTCACAGTTTGGCTGATATTGGTGGGGCTCACAGGACTGATCAGTCTGGGTGGGCTGGGCGTCGTGATTGCCGTGATTGCGATGGCCTCCGGTGTGTTGATGATCCTGAACGAGTAGGCTTCAAACGATCTATACATAAAACACCGCGTTTACTTTAAATCAAAACAAATTAATATTTATGGACTCCCGGGTTTCCCCCGGGAGTCTTTGGGTTTGTTTTCTCAAAGAAATGCTCAAATTCCCTTTTGATTATGAAAATGAATTTATAATAAGGCTACTCAAACACACTTACCACGCAGAAGGGAGATTTAATGCAACCCAATCCAGTATTAAAGAAACTTGGATTTTCAGATGATGACCGTGTGGCAATCATTCACACGGACGATATTGGTATGTGCCAGGCTTCGGTGGATGCCTTTGCCGAGATGGTTGATTTCGGCTTGATCTCGAGCGGCGCTGTGATGGTGCCATGCCCGTGGTTCCTGGCAGCGGCTGAGTATGCCGTCTCGAATCCTGATGCGGACCTTGGCGCCCACCTGACTCTGACCAGCGAATGGGATACCTACCGCTGGGGGCCGATCAGCACCCGCGATCCAAAGTCGGGGCTGATGGATGATCAGGGGTTCTTCCACAAAACGTCGCAGGCTGTGGCGGAGCATGCTGACCCCGAGGCCGCGCTGGCTGAACTGGATATGCAAATCAGCAGGGCTCTTGATGCCGGCATTAAATTGACCCACATCGATACGCATATGGGCTCGGTAGCTCATCCGAAATTCATCGCCGGTTATATTCAGTTGTCGATGAAATATGGTCTGGCCCCGATGATCCCACGCCTGACGGCGGACGATCTTATTCGCCAGCAGGGCATTGACCCGGAAACGGCCAAAGCAGTTGCAGCTTCGATCGAATCGCTGCAGGAGATGGGCATCCCGCTCCTGGATGGACTTTCCGGTTTGGAACTGGTCGATGCGGAGGATCGCTTTGAACAGGCCAGGCAGGCGTTGAGCGCACTCAAACCGGGCGTGACCCACTTCATCATCCATCCTTCCAAAGACACACCGGAACTGCGCCGGATCACATCCTCATGGGATTGCCGGGTGGCGGATTATGAGACCTTTACCAGCGAAGCCACACGGGACTTCATCAACAACGAGGGTATTCAGGTCATTGGTTATCGTGCATTGACCGAGCTGATGCCGGCTTCCCTTTAATCCATCATCAATTGTAAGGAGAGCGTATATGTCAGAGCACACTGCACCACAACCCAGGAAACTGAGCCTGGGCTATAAGCTTGGCTGGGGCGTCGCAGCGATGGGGACATCGCTGATCTCAGGCGTTTATGGCGGCCTGCTGACCATCTTTTACCAGGATTATCTCGGCCTGAGTGCAAAATGGATCGGGATCGCGGCCACGGTCTACGCACTTTGGAACGCGTTCAACGACCCGCTGTTCGGTTATATCACTGACAGTACCCGAAGTAAACGCGGCCGCCGGATCCCCTACATGCGCTTCACTGCGCCCTTCCTGGCGTTGACCTTCATCCTGGTCTGGCTCGCACCGCCGCAAGCCGGGCAAAGTGGATTGTTTTGGTGGATGCTGGTGACGATGCTGCTTTACGACACCTGCTACACCATCATCGGCCTGGTTTATTCGGCCCTGCTGCCGGAGGTGACCGAGTCGGACGCCCAGCGCAACGGGCTGCAGATTTCCAGTTCACTGTTCGCAATGGTGGGCACCGTGCTGGGTTTCCTGATCCCTGATTTGGTCCGGCCGAAGACGGGTGATACCTCATTCCTCCCGCTTTATATCGCCATGGGTGTTATCGGCGCCGTGGGGATGGTCCTGATCATGATCACCACCTTCACGGTGAAGGAGCGGCGCGAGTTCGTGGTGATGGATAAACCGGTCTCTCTCTGGGAGGCGATCAAGTACACCTTCACCAGCAAGTCCTTCCTGATATTGGTGGCTGAAAACTTCATGTCGATCTTGATGAGTTCGCTGATATTGGGCTCGCTTTATTACCTGGCGGACTATGTGCTGCAGTGGCCGACGATTCAATTACTGATCTTTTTGTTTGTCCCGCTTATCGTCGGTATTCCCTTGACGACTCTGGTGCGGAAATGGCTGGGTGTGGTTGGCGCGCAGCAGTTCCTATTGGTGATCGCCGGGATCGGTCTGGTGTCGATTGCCTTCGTGCCCGACGCACTGATTCCCGGTTGCATCGCCCTGGCCGGGTTGGGCCTGGCGGGGCCGCAGACGCTGACCAACATCCTCTTCGCGCAGGTGGCGGATGAGGATGAACTGCGATCCGGCGCTCGGCGGGAAGGCGCGTTCTTTGGCGTCAATGCCCTAATCACCAAACCCGCCCAATCCATTGCGATTTGGGTGACGCCCTTCATTCTGGAGCGCACAAATTTTGTTACCCGGGCTTCCAATGCCGGCGAGATCTTCCTTAACCAGCCCACATCAGCACTGATGGGGATTAAGGTTTTCACCGGTGTGATTCCCGGCGTTGCCTGTCTGCTGGGTGCGTTGATTCTGGTTTGGTACCCCCTGCGGGGTGAATATTTGAACAAGGTCCAGGGTCAAGTCCTTGTGCTCCATCAGGAGAAGAAGGCTGCCCTGGATAAGTTGGAAGGGCAGGAGTCCGCCTAAGCAAGATTGATCTTCTCTGCTCTCTAAGATAATAGCCCGGCCATTGGTGGTGTTTCCGATACCGCAATGGCCGGGCATTGTTCAGATCGAGCAGCTTATCTTATGGTTATTTCAAGGAGCCATTATGGACAAACCAAAACTGAACGCAGATCCCTTCAACCTGCAGCGATTCATTGATGCGCAGGACCAAGAATACTCGCAGGTGCTGACGGAGCTGCGCCAGGGGCGAAAGCGATCGCATTGGATGTGGTTTGTCTTCCCGCAGGTTGCCGGGTTGGGGCGCACTGCGATTTCTAAGCGCTATGCGATCCGGAGCGGTGCTGAGGCGAGAGCATACCTGGCGCATCCCATCCTGGGGCAGCGGCTGCGGGAATGTGTGGCGATCCTGCTAGACGGGGATGAGTCCTCTGCGGAGGTCATCTTTGGCCAGCCGGACACGATGAAGTTCCGGTCCTCAATGACG
>JAXHUD010000139.1:0-6138 GCA_034189815.1 Chloroflexota bacterium | reverse complement strand
AAAACGAAGTAACGGACAACAAATATAACTTAAAGGATGGACTCGTCGGTTTCTCAATTTCCTCATTTGACGCCATTCCAGTTATTGTGGAAGTAGAATCCTTCACCATCGCAGAACCCTACTAAGCCAAAGATAAATTAAATAATAAAACCCGGAATGGCAGCATTCCGGGTTTTATTATTTAGCAAAGCCCTATTTAACTGACAACTCATCCTGGGGTATTTCTGCGTCAACAAGGTCATGAATAGCTCAACCACGTCCTCAGCAAAGTCCTTCACGGGTTAGCCTTTTTCAATCAGATAATCACGGATGGGATTTTTCAATCTCAAGCCATGATAATCGGAAGCGATTATAATGGGTTCTTTTTTCAGCCCTTTACTTACTCTGTTTTATGAATTAATTTCACGAGCCAAGGTCGTGTGTTCTTGTAGTGTTCTCTCAACATCTGTTCAGCCCTGCGGGCATCACCCTTCTCAAGGGCATCCAATAATTGCTGATGCGCCGTATGAATATCACCCAGACGGTCTGAATGGATCACCACCATCTGGCGATATTGTGCGGCTTCAGAGTAAAGAATTTGGTTCGCTCCCAGATTGTGGCGTGGAAGATCCTATTAATGCGTTGGAATTCGACATCATCCCTGGTAATCCACTTGTGGATTTCCTCATTTGCAACCCGCACCTTCTTAAGATCCTCTTCCCGCAGGTTTGGACAAGCTAATCGGGCTGCCAGGCCCTCAAGAACAGCCCTGATATTGAATATTTCGACATAATTTTCAGCCGTAAGATCGTTGACAATCGCCCCATATAGGGAACCAGCTCTATCAGCCCGGTGGAACCCAAGCGGGTCAACGCTTCACGCACAGGCATCTTGCTAATATTAAATTCCGACGCGAGATCACTCACAATCAAACGCATCCCCGGTTGATAGACGCCGAAGATGATTCCATCCTTCAATTTATCGTAGATAAGCCCTTGCATTGTTTTAAACTCGGATGCCATGAGTAACACTCACTTCCTCAGACTATACTTTATAAAATTGGTTCAAAGAGTTGCGGCAAAGGAGTCAGGATCTCGCATCCCTCATCGGTGATAACGATATTATCCTCCATCTTAAACTCACCCCACCCGTCGAGATAAATGGCCGGTTCCACTGCCACGCTCATACCGGGAAGGAAAAGAAGCCTACTGAGGACGTTTTCCACTGGCAAACCTTTTGATTTAACAGATATTAACTAGCCGTTAACCTCCTGATGAAGTAAAGATCACTTTTATTTTATACAATCGAACCCATAATGATAACGACATTTGGCAAGCAACTGAAGCGAAAGCACCACGATCACCGACCTTCCCCCGGAGGAGCGGCTTTTGGTGCTTAACCAAATGTAGTCCCAGAATCACGACTAAACAAAGGCCTTTCCTGCCAGGGAAGGCCTTTTTTCATACCCAAAGGAGGTTGTCTTTAAAACAATTTAACTAATCGAGAGAATTTTGCAGCAAAAGAAGTTTGGAAACTATTCATTAAAAATTTTGAGGAGAAGATTATCATGAAGAAAAATTTACTAATTGCCCTGACCGCCGTTTTGATGCTTGGTCTTTTGGCGGCCTGCGCCAACCAGGACGATGACACCCTGGTTGTCGCCACGGACGCTGCCTTCCCCCCGTTTGAATACGTGGACGAGGAAAGCAAAGAGATCGTCGGCTTTGACATCGATCTGATGGACGCCATTGCAGAAGAAGCCGGCCTGAACATCGTCTATCAAAACGTTGGCTGGGACCCGCTCCTGGCTGGTATGGCGGATTGCCAATATGACATGGCGATTTCCGCGATGACCATCACGCCCGAACGCGCCGAACAGTTCAGCTTCTCAGATCCCTATATCAATGCTGGGCAAATCGTTGTGGTCCCGATCGATAATGACACTATCGCCGGTCCCGAAGATCTCGTCGGCGCAACCGTCGGCGCTCAGATCGCTACGACCGGCGCAATGGAAGTGGAAGCCATCGAGGACACCACACTCAAGACTTACGACACCTATGAACTCGCGTTCCTCGACCTGGCTAACGGCCAGACAGACGCAGTCGTCGCGGACTACCCCACCGCCATGGCCTTCGTGAACAAGAATGCCGACACCCTCAAAGCTGTCGGGGACGTCTTCACCGACGAATCCTACGGCATCGCGTTCTGCATGGGCAACGATGAACTGATCGCTCAGGTCAACGAGGCACTCGCAACCGTCCAGGCTGAAGGCCTCATCGATGAATTGGTTCTCGAATGGTACGGTTCGGCTGAGTAAGGTTTTATAACTGCTTCTCGGGAACCTCCTCGTCCGGGCCGGTAACCCGGACGAGGAGACGAAAGGATTTTTATGGGCGTTCGAAAAGAATTAGAAAAAACACCCGGTTACAAGGCAGCCAATCACCGAATTGACAGCTGGTGGTGGTTGGTCGCCCTCGTAATCGGGATTGTTGTTTTATTGGCTACTTTGCAGCCGGATCCCTATTGGCGAGTTATCCGATTCGTCAGTGACGGCCTACTGGTCACCATTGGAGTCACGGTCACAGCCTTCATCCTCACCCTGGTTTTCGGCCTTGTCATTGCCTTAGGCCGGTTAGCCAAGCATGGCTTCGTCCGTTGGTTCACAACCATTTACGTCGAGATCGCTCGGGGTGTGCCGCTTCTTGTCCAGTTGCTCTTTTGGTATTTTGCCTTTCCTTCTCTTATCCAAGCCCTGGGACGGTTATTCAGAATTGATGCAATGGCCCATTACCTCGCCAATCCCTTCCTGATGGCGATTCTGGGTCTCACCGTTTGCTATTCCGCTTACATGAGCGAAATCTATCGGGCCGGGATCCAAAGCATTCCTAAAGGTCAGAATGAAGCAGCACGCAGCCTGGGCATGACCCAGAACCAGGCCATGCGTCACATCATTCTGCCACAGGCTTTCAGAGTGGTCCTGCCCCCGGTTGGGAACGAATTCATCTCTTTACTGAAGGATTCTTCCCTGGTGAGCACGGTCGCCGTGGCCGACCTCACCCGACGTGGTCGAGAGTTCATGGCCTCCACTTTCCTACCGGTTGAAACCTGGATCATGGTGGCCCTGATCTATTTGATTATGACCCTGATTTCCGCCCGAATTGTCGCCTGGATTGAGCGGAAAACCCAGACAGAGGAACACTAAAATGACCTCCACCCCCATTATCCAAATTGAAAACGTATGTAAAAACTTCGGCGAAACAGCCGCCCTCAACGGCGTGAGCCTGGATGTTTTTCCAGGTGAAGTTGTGCTCGTCATCGGACCTTCCGGTTCCGGCAAGTCCACCCTGCTGCGGTGCATTAACCGATTGGAAATCTTTGACGCCGGTTCCATCTGCGTGGACAACATCCCCTTAACGACGGCTGAGAATATCAACGCGGTCCGCACCGAAGTAGGTATGGTTTTCCAGTCCTTCAACCTCTTCCCACATCTTTCCGTTCTGGAAAACGTCACCGTTGCCCAAAAGGTCGTCCGCAAGCGAACGCCGCAAGAGGCAATTGATATCGCTCGCGGCCTGTTGGATAAAGTCGGAATCCCGGAGAAGGAGAACGATTTCCCTGGTCAGCTTTCCGGCGGCCAGCAGCAGCGGGTCGCCATCGCCCGGGCATTGGCGATGAACCCCAAGATCATGCTCTTCGATGAGCCGACCAGTGCGCTGGACCCCGAGATGATCCAGGAAGTGCTGGACGTCATGCTGCAGCTCGCCGAGGAAGGTATGACCATGGTCGTGGTTTCCCACGAAATGGGTTTTGCCCGGGCTGCTGCGGATCGGGCTGTGCTGATGGATGAAGGTCTGATCGTGGAAGAAGCCGTCCCCGATATTCTTTTCAGCAACCCCACCCAGGAACGGACGAAAGCCTTCCTGAGCAAAATCTTATAATCCTCATCACGGACCATTAACCGCTCTGAGCCTTTCTCAGAGCGGTTTTTTAATGCTATAGTTGATTAATGGCAACCTTTACTGAAATGAGGATCAATGATAATCGTTATCGGCAGCGACCATGCCGCCTATGAATTGAAACAACATGTGATCAAACACCTCGAGGAAAAGGACATTGAGGTGCAAGATCTGGGAACGCACAGTCTCGAAAGCACCCACTATCCGATCTACGGCCAGCGGGTGGGGAAAGCCGTAGTGGCTGGCGAGGCAGATTTTGGCATCGTAATCTGCGGCACAGGCATCGGGATTGGCATCTCGGCTAACAAGGTAAAAGGTGTTCGGGCCGCAACCGTCAGCGATACCTATTCGGCCCGCATGGCCCGGCAGCACAATAACGCAAATGTATTAGCCTTCGGCGCCCGCGTGGTCGGCCCCGGTCTGGCAGACGATATCGTGGACGCCTTCCTGGCCGCTGATTTTGAGGCCGGACGTCACCAGACGCGCGTAGACCTGATCAGCCAGATAGACGCCGGTGAGGACGTCACCGACCTCGCGTAATAACCTTCACGCAGATAAATCGACCTCCTCCAGGGGTAAATTAGGCGGGACGACGCGAAAAATAGTTTAACCTATCCAACCTGAGGGATTAATCCAAACTCCCGGAATTTTTAAAATTCCGGGAGTTTACGTTTCAATTAAGATTGACTAATAATCTATTTCTGGTTGGCGATCTTGCGCCTGTAATCCTCATCCGGCCGGGTGTGGATGCGCTGGATATCTTTTTCGCTCATGAAATTCGGCCCACCGAACTGCATGGTACCCGCCAGGATACGCAGGGCCTTATCGGTCATGGACATTGTGTTCTCAACAGCCATCGGCGTATCACCCAAAACAAACACGCCATGGTTCTGCAGGAAGATCACCTTGGGATCTTCGTTCCAGTCATCAAGGAAATCACTCACCGCCTTCTGGACAGCATGCGCCAGGGGTAGACCGGGGTCAACATAAGGAACGAACACAGATTCCGGCCCCAAATAGACGATCTCTTCGGGTGTGGTCCGACCAGCCAGCATCTTCTCAGCATCCTTCGAGCAGATCACCGCAGCGACAGCCGTCGGATGCGTGTGACCGATGAACTCGGCATTCGTCAATTTATATAACATCGCATGGAACATGGTCTCAATCGAGGGGTGGCGCGTCGCCGCCGGATCCACCCGGCTGGCCGCCATCAGGGTTTTGATCTCATCGTCTGAGCGGGTTTCCGCATTGGTGATCGCCAGTGCTTTCTGCAAATCCACTTCGACGAAACCGCTCTCGTCAATCTGGTGCAAACGCGTCCCACTCGCCTTCACCCAGAAAGTGTCCTCATTGATCCGGGCGGAGGTATTACCTTCGCCCATAATGACCAGTTCCCGCTCGGGTCGTCCAAGGGATCGAGAAAGTTCAACCAGTTTCGATAAGATCTCTGCTCTGTTCATGAGGAAGTCCAAACCTTTGTCCTGAGTGATAAATGAATAATAATAACAAAAACGCCAACGAGGGTCTCACCCACCATTCGAACACAGTTTCTTTCTGAAAACGGCCCAACGAGAAATGAAGTGCACCCAGAATGGCGAGAGCGAAACCTCTGCCTGTGCCAGGCGCAGCGCAGCCCGGAACCCGGCAGGATCATCAAATTCAGGCATAACCATCGTCGCCCGCCCCAGTTCCCAAAGCGAATGTGCGTCCGAACCGACCGTCCCAGGCAGACCTTTCGCCCTTGCAAAGGCATCCGCTTCCTGATTGAATGAAGGTCGCAGGCAGCGAGCATTGAACACCTCCACCGCATCCAGGTGAGTTGCAATCGCTTCGAGCGTACCCGGCTGCCACGCAGCGCTCCGCAGGGTATCAAAGGGATGCGCCGCGCTGATGACCGCACCCTGCGCCTGCAGCTGCTCAATCACAGCCATCGGCGACAGGCCCTCGGGGATCCGCTCCTTCATGTAATAGCCAATCAACTCGCCCTCGGTGGTCTGAATTTCTTCGCCCACGATCACATGCTCCGGCGCCAATGCCTGAGCGGCCAGCGCGCCCTCGATTTGATTGTGATCCGTGATAGCGACCCGGTCAATCCCAAGTTCCTTACAGCGCCGGACAAGATCCTCTGGCCGGACAAGGCTATCCCTGGAATAGCGGGTGTGGGTGTGCAGTTCGACTCGGACGTACGCCGCGTACTCCATCC
>JAXHUD010000138.1:3778-6200 GCA_034189815.1 Chloroflexota bacterium | reverse complement strand
GGGTCGTCGTTTGAGTAGGGGTGGTGGTCAGCGTCGCGGTGAGCGTAGCGGTGATGGTCGGTGTCATGGTAGCCGAAGGCGTCGCACTGCGGCAGCCCGTCATCCCCGCCGAAGCGAGTGCGAGGATCAGCAGGATGAACGTGAACCGGGTGATCTGGCGCATAGGGTATCGGTGTGGGTGGCTCAGTCGGGGCGGGTGATTGCAGCCGCACCGTACCCGACCACGGAAGAGCGGTCACCGGTGACAGCGGCAGAGGTGTTGTAGTCGAGCAGCGTGACCTGATCCGCACCCCATGCCCTGGCAGCCCAGAGCACGGTTGCGATCGGTGAGAGGCCGCAGGCCTGCCCGAGGCCCTGCTCATGGAGGTCGAACAGCTTCTCCGGCGAAAAGTCATCCAGGGCGCCCAAAACGAGCCGGTCCAGCTCATTGGCGCGGGCTTCAGTGTAGAAATGGGAGAGATCGCTGCTGGCGACCAGCAGGGTGGTCTCGCTGTCTAGGCTCTCTGCCAGGATTTGGCCCAGGGTTCGCGCCAACTGGCGTGATTGATCCCGCATCATGATCGGGACGAGTTTAAAGTCATCGGAGAGCGTACGCTGCAGGAAAGGCAGTTCGATTTCGAGCGAATGTTCTTTATCCTTGCTGACGGCGATGAGCTGTATTCCGGTTTCTCCTTTGAGCTGGGTGTTAATTTCGGCTAGTGTATCTTCGGCGAGGGGAATTTGACCGAGGGGTGTTTGATAGGCCTCGTGTGCGCTGGTGAGCAAGGGGTGGGGCATGTATTGATGCATAGGCGACAGCACGACCACACGGTCGAAATGCCGGCCCTGCACGGTCTTGAAGGCGTAGCCCGCCACGGGGCCGGAATACTGGTAACCGGCGTGGGGCGCTACGAGGCCCACGACCTCGCCAGGCACCTCAGGAGGATCGGCGTCTTTGAGATAGTTGTCCACGGTCTGTGCCAGGCGCTCGGGATCCCCGCTGTACCAGGTCCCGGCTATGGGAGAAGGTCTAATAGATGATATACGTTTCATAATATTTTCATTCTAGCATATCCCCCGTATAAATAATATTAATGATCGATAAGTCGGCAGTTTCTTAGGGAGGTTTGCCAGGGGAGTAGGGTGCGGGAAAACCAAGTTGTCACGGGCGCTATACTCAACGTAAACTACGGATTGAGGCGGTTTGAGATTAAGGTACATGGGAGTTGAGCGTCGATTCCCGCAGAACAAGTTCGGTTGGCAGGATGATGCGGCGCGGCGTGCCTGTATCATTGCTCTCGAGCTGATCGATCAAGGTCTGGGCTGCGATGGCGCCCATCTGATGCATCGGCTGCCGGACGGTGGTCAGCGGCGGGACGAAACGAGCTGCAGCCGGGATGTCATCAAAGCTCACCACGGCGATATCCTCCGGCACTCGCAGACCGGCTTCCCGGATGGCCCGAACGGCGCCGAAGCTCATCAAATCGCTGGCGACGAACAGACCGTTGAACTTCGTGCGGGAGAGCAGGCGCTTGGCTTGATCATGGCCGCCTTTCTCGGTGAAATCGCCATAAGCGATGCGTTCCTCAATGATCGGCAGGTTGTTTTCCTGCAGCCCGCGCTTGAACCCGGTGAGCCGATCCCGCCCACTGAATCGGTCCATGTGGCCAGTGATGGTGGCAAGCTGCCGGCGGCCGATGTTGACCAGATGCTGAACGGCGGTCACGGCGCCGTGGATATTGTCGGCGTCCACACTGCTGACGTTGGCGTCCATGCTGCGTCCGATCTGAATCAAGGGGATCTTGCGCTCGATCAGCCCTTCGATCAGGGGGTCGTCGATCACATTGGAGGCGACGATGATCCCGTCAATCAGGCGGTTGTTGAGGATGTTGTTATTGGCCCGCTTTTCATAGTCCGGCTCAATCAGCCATAACATGACGGTGTAGTTGTTGGCGGTGCAGGTGGAAGAGATGCCTTGTGAGAGCGTGCTGAAGAAGGGGTCATTGAACAGGCTGGTGAAAGCCATCGGGATCACCAGTCCCAAAACCCGGGTCCGTCCACCGATCAGGCTGCGGGCGACGGGGTTGGGCTGGTATTCGGTTTCATCAATAATCGCCTGAACCTTATCGCGGGTCCGGTCGCTCACGTTGGGGTCGTCATTGAGCACACGTGAAACCGTTGAGCGCGACACCCCGGCAAGTTTGGCAATTTCATTAATCGTTATCATTGTCCCTTATTTTAAACGCGTGATCTTAAGTCATCTTCTATTTTAATCGAGATTGGATGACTTTTTTGGGACCATTGATTCTTTTTCTATGCGTAAGAACGCCAGGTAGACTAAGTTTCTCCATCTTACACGAACCCTATCCCTTGTCAAAAACGAGGCCGCCCCAGCACTCGGAGGGTGGCAGGCAGGCCGGCTCTACCACCAACTTGTTTTGAG
>JAXHUD010000138.1:0-3678 GCA_034189815.1 Chloroflexota bacterium | reverse complement strand
GTAAAACTATATTGAACCTTTCAAAATTTCTGAAAGTCGAGAAACATACCGTTGCCCTGCCGGACGGTCAGGTCATTGAGGATTGGCCCTGGCTGATCACGCCGGATTTCGTCAATATCGCCGCGGTCACAAAGGAAGGGGATTTCATCTGTTTCCGGCAAACGAAATACAGTGTGAAAGGGACGACCCTGGCGCCGGCCGGCGGGTATATCGAACCCGGCGAAGAACCTTTGGATGCGGCAAAACGGGAATTATTGGAAGAGACCGGGTATGTGGCGGAACAGTGGGAACACCTGGGCGAGTTCGCAGTCGACGGCAACCGGGGGAACGGCATCGCGCACTGCTTCCTGGCCCGGGGCGCGCACCAGGTGGCTGAGGCGGAAGCGGATGACCTGGAGGAACAGGTTTTGCTGCGCCTCTCCCGGGCGGAGGTCGAAGCGGCGGTGGCTCGCGGCGCGTTCAAGGTGCTCCCCTCGCAGGCGGTCATGGCGATGGCGCTGCTGCGGTGGTGAGGGGGATGATAAGGTTTATTTTGGAGGCGTAACCCCCATCTGGCTGCTGCCTGCGTTATTTCTAAACATTACTCTTCCTTCTCGTGTTTCCATTTTCCGGAGCGCGGACTTCGGTCCGCATTCAGGAATTAATCTACCGTCTGTTTTCTCTACAAGAAAATGAGTAAACAAAGTCATGATCCATCGTCCCCACATCTAATTCTAAATAATACCCGGTACGTCATCACTGCACATACCTTTAACCCGTCCGCAGTATTTCAGTCCCAATCACGCAAGGCTCTTTGGATAACGACTCTGACCGAGCTTACATCAGAATATGGCATTGACCTTTACGCCTGGGTGTTATTGCAAACCATTATCATCTCTTGATTTTCCTTGAGCAGGCCAACCACTTGCCGAGGTTTATGCAGCGCTTTCATGGTGTGACCGCCTATCGCCTTAATAAGCTGGATGAGGCAAAAGGCAGAACCATTTGGTACAACTATTGGGATCGTTGCGTGAGGGATGAGAAAGATTTCTGGACAAAGTTTAACTATATTCACTATAACCCCATAAAGCATGGCTATGTTGATCGGGTGGAAGATTGGGCTTCATCCAGCTACACAAGCCTCATTACGCATTATGGCGATGAGTGGATGGATAATGTGCTACGATCTCATCCTGTCGTTGAATTTGATTTTGAGGGTGGAGATAGTAATAAAGCATGTGAATAATGCGGACTAAAGTCCGCGCTCCCGAACGAGGGGAGATGTAGGGGAAAGATAAAGTAGTAGACATTGGATACTATTTTTCTGCCATATCCACAGAATTTAATTTTACCCCACCCGCCTCTTCCGCCCTCGCAAAAAGAACACATAATACAAGCCGATCGCGACCACATATAAGCTGATCGTACCGATGAAAGGCGGGCCGAAGCCGTAAGCCACCTGCATCCACCCGCTGATGACGGGGCTGAACGCCCGGCCGAAACTCTGCACCATGCTGTTCAGGCTGGCGACCATGGCCCGCGAATCGCTGTCGACCTGTTCCATCACGAAAGTCTGGTAGACGGGCGAGCTCATGTTCATCAGCGTCAGTCGGATGAAGTAGGCGATGGCGCTGAGGCCAAACCAGGGGGAGAAGCCCAGCAGGATCAGGAAGGGGATCGAGAGCGCCTGGGTCACCACAACGACTCTGATCTTGCCATATTTATCGGCAAAGATCGGCGCGAGGATCAACCCCACGCCCATCGCCAGGGATCCCCAGGCGAACATCGTGCCGATCACACCGTCGGGTTGGTGGTGCACGGTGCTGAAAAAGATGTTCATGAACGGCATGATCAACCCCGCGCCGATCGAAGTGACGAACATGGGCAGCAGCAGTTTGGTCAGCATGCCCGGATACTGCTTGACGAATTTGAACGGTGCGAAGAGCGATTGATCTTCCTCAGCCAACCTGTTGCGGTCGAGCATCAGGCGCGGGATCACGGCGGTGCTGACCAGCACACCCGCCGAACCGATCGCCCAGGCGTAAGCCGTGGCGCTGGTGAAGCCGACGCCGAAGAAGCCGCCGAACCAGGTCGGCAGGTAGCCGCCGATCCAGTTGCCCACCGAAAGGGCCGTCATTCGCATCCCGGAGCTAATACTGAATAGATAGGTCCGCTCTTCATCCCCGCTGTTCTCCATCAGGAACGGTCCGGTGGTGACGCTGCCGAGGCTGGCGCCAATACCCATCAGGACGTTCATACTGATCAGCATGGCGCTGGAAGGGAACAGAGCCATCAGCACGATCGAAGGGCCGATCAGCACGCTGGAGATCACCAGCGAGCGTTTGCGGCCCAGGATGTCGGCCAGGTAGCCCATCGGCAGGGCGCTGATCAGCACGGTCATGCTGCTGATGGTGGCGATCAGGCCCATGAAGGTCTCGTTATAACCCAGGCTGCGCAGGAAAAAGTTGAGCAGGATCCGGTAGACGCCGAAGCCGGCGCCGTAGACCGTCAGGCCGATCAGATATTTCCAGGCGTTGGGTCTAAAGGCGCGCAAACGCGCAATATAGGTCCGCACCACCCCTTGTTCGGGCGGCTGTTCATGAGGTTGTGATGTCACGGAATATTATTCTCCTGAGAGGAATGTTTTTAATTTATCAAGTGTTTCTCCCACGCCTTCGCGCCGGATGGCGTAGCGCCGCTCGGACTCGGGCGAGACGGTGACCTGTACAAGGCCGGCCAGGCGCAAGTTGTTCAGGTGGTGGATCACCGTCGGCGGGCGCAGGCGCAGCAGTTTGGCCAGCGTGCTGGGGGTTTGCGGCGCTTCATACAGCGCCTTGAGGATCCGCAGACGAGTTGGGTCGGCCATCGCTTTGAGCGCGCCGACCAGGTCATCCGGCACCAATTCCCCCGGTACCAGCGCCACGCCTTTGGGCCGCGCACCGAAGACAATAATGCCGCGCTGGTCATCTTTAGCATCATAGAAGACAAAGGGCGCGCCCCAAAACGACGGCGTCAGGACCAGTTGATCCATCTCCGCCGCCCAGTCCATGCGCACGCCCGAAGAGACCTCTTCCAGGAGCGCCACCAGGTCATCTTGCTCTGCCTTGGCACGGAATGCTGTCAGGGCCTTTGCCTGGGCGGGAATGATTCGAGCCTCTTCCTCCTTAAAGAAGTTTTCCACATACACTGTCAAAGCTTCGTAGAGCGCGCTGCCAAAAGCCGCCGGGTCGGTCCAGGCCGCGAACATCGCGCGGATGAAGGACTTGGTAGCTCGCTGTGATTTCTGATAGTGCGACCGGATTTGTTCTTCAATCCGGGCGGTCAGGCGCTGTTTGCCTTCGAGGCCGCGCAGGAAGTCATGGAAGGCTTGAGCCTCTTCGCTGTCTTTACCCGTGAAGGAAAGCACGGAGAGCCGATCCCCGGCGGGGATATCGGCCAGAGTGTCCAAAACGGTCTGCGCGTTTTTGGGTTCCGGTAATGTATAGATCCAGCGTATGGGCGCTGCCATGAACTGTTGGGATTGTTCCAGCGTTTCTCGTAAGGGGGTAGGCAGCCGGGAGCGGACGCCCGCAGCCCAGGACGGGCGCAGGCCGAATTCGTCTGGTCGATGGAGGATCTGCAGACTGATGAACAGGTCGTAGGCGCTGCCCTGGTCCCAAAGGAGTTCCGGTTTTACAGACATGACTTACCTCGCTGAAA
>JAXHUD010000137.1:0-6207 GCA_034189815.1 Chloroflexota bacterium | reverse complement strand
CCCCGAAGATTTTGAAACGGCCGTTTTTGGAGATTGGTCTGGCCTGGTGACGGGTTGGCTCAACCCGATGCTGGTACCGCTTGCGGTCGCTCTGGATATTCCCCTGCTCGTCCTGTTTGGCCTCGGCGATGGGTCGCTGGACCCGGTGGCCTGGTCGATCCTGCAGGATCGGGCTGGTGAACTTTGTTCACTGAACGCGGTCCAGGCGGACGCTCTTCAGGGGACGCGTCCCGAATTAATTATTCCTGCGGAAGGTAAAAAAGCGGACGAACAGCTGGGTTACACGGCGGCCATCGCACCCGGCCAGCGGGTGAGATTGCTCTCCGGGGCGGCCGCTGGTCAAACAGGCCAGGTCCTGCGTCTGGAAGCGGAGTTAGTCTTCGAGAGCGGTCTGACGCTCCCGGCCGCGACAGTGCAGTTGGCTTCAGAAGAACAAATCCAGGCGCCTCAAGCGAACCTGGTGATCCTGGGTTGACTGTTTAGAATTACCCGCTGATTTCTTTGGACTTATAACAAGGCGCTGTCAGGTTAGCGGTCTGTTTATACTAAAGTCGTAAGGGCGAGGCACGCCTCGCCCAATTTTGGTTAGATCTGGACTTTCTTCTATTCCGCCGTTGACGACGGCCCGGGCTGCGGGGTGTTGACCAATGATCCCAGAATCCAGCCGGTGGTCTCATCCTCAATTTGGATCTCAAACCACAGTGAATTCCCGGTCATGACCTCACGCAGCAGGATCACCTGGTCGCCGTCGTAGAGATAGTTAACCACCAGCCCATCAAAACTAGGCTCATCCCGCACCAGAGCACCCTGGGGCGCTTCGACCAGACCGTAAGCCACGGTCGGCGTCTGGGTTGGGGTGGGGGAAGCTGTTTGGGTGTTTTCCGGCGTCGGGGTCTGGCTGGGTGTATGGGCCAGCGTGGCTGTGGCAGCAGTTTGGGTTGGTGTGGTGGAAGGGTGCCCGGCTTTGGGCGAGGGGGTCTGGGTCATCAAAACCGGATTCGGAGTTTGTGTCGTTGACGTTACCGAGAAAATCGGGAAAGATTGATTGTAGAATAATGTTGCCGTCAGGATCGCGACCGTCAGCGCCAGCGGGATCAATGCCAAGAGCCAGCCAAATGGACCGCGCGGCGAAAAGCCGATCAGGATCACGCTCAGGGTGGCGACGCTCAGCGTCAGGCAGAGGTGCAGCAGGGCCACCAGCAGCGCGCCAGGCCAGAAGGACTCCAACCCGGTCAGCATCCCGTACCCGGCCAGGGCCATCGGCAGCAGGACTTCGTAGGACAGCAGCGCACCCGCCATTCGCGGCAGGCGATCCCGGCGGACCAGGATCAGGATGCAGAAGAAGGCACCCCCTGCCGTCAGGACCAGGTCGGGCCAGTAGGGGGCGGCAAACTGTGCCACGGGTAATCGAGTCAGGGCTGCGCTGCCGGTGATCCAGCCTGCAAGTGCACCCCCGCTAAAGGCGGCAGCCAATCCGATCAGCAGGCTGAGCAGGGCCGGGAACGCCCGTCCCATCCGTCGGCTGGCCGGGTTGAATGCCAGATGCACAAGCGGTGCGTTGAAGGGGAAAAGTACCAGGGAAAGGATCAGTGCGGCAGGTTCGTTGAAATAGAACGCCGCGCCTGCGGCCAGCGCGCCCAATAGGGCGAAAAGAAAAAACTCAAAGGTGGGCCGGGTCAGATCGAGCAGGGAATCGAGCAGGATTGCTTTTTCCGCTGCGGAGGCTGCACGCGGCTGTCGCCGTAGTTGACGTTGGCGGGCAGGCGGGAGGTCGTGGATGTCGTTCGGTAAAGGTTCACTGCTGGGCAGGTTCATTTGATGTCTCTCCTGGTGGATTGCCGGGCTGAATCCATTATAATACAGGGCGATAATCGAATTGGTTTTTGAGCGCGGGGAGAGAATAAGAACTGTTCCGTCAAATTGGCGTTACTAAGGTAAAATAGTGGCAATGCGTATGTCAATATTGAAGTTGAAGCGAAAACGATATTTCAAGTCGTTGGTGTTGTTCCTGATCCTCGCGTTCGGTCTGGTCCTGACTGCCTGTCGCCCGGGGGAAGAGGCAACGCCCACATCAGCCGTACCCACCGTGGACCCAGCGGCGGCGACGGCTGTGGCCACCACCGCAACGCCCACCCCGGGCGCACCGACGGTGCTGCTGGCCGCAGGTCCTGAAGCGGACCCCCAGGCGGTTTCCCTGGTGCAAAGTTCCCTGGAAACCCTGGCGGCTGAGGCAGCCCTTCAGTTGGTCTCGGTCAGCGCACTTACGCCGGACGAGTTAACGGAAAATGTGCGGGTTGTGGTTGCGGTCGGCCCCGGTTTTGACTTGCCTGGTCTCGCCGCGGGTTCTCCTGGCATACAATTCGTGGGGATTGATCAGCCGACGTTGACGCCTGGCCCAAACCTGAGCGTCCTGGGTGATCCCGTTACGGATGAAGAACGCCAGAATTTCATGGCCGGGTACCTCACGGCTGTGCTTTCAGAAGATAATAAGATTGCGGGCCTGCTGCCCTCGGATATCCCGGAGACCACCCAGGCGGTGAATGCCTTTGTGATCGGCGCACGGTTTTTCTGCGGAATCTGCAACCCTCAGTTCCCGCCTTATAATGCATTCCCACAATGGGAGTCCTATCCCGCTGGCAGCAGTGCGGATACGATCCGCCCGTTATTGAATGAATATGTGAATATGGCGGTTGAGGTGATCTATGTGCATGCCGCACTGGTCTCGCCCGATCTGCTCAATGCGCTCTCCGACCTCGGGATCACTGTGGTGGGCAGCGCCAGCCCGGACAACCCCCGGAATAATTGGGCCGGGACGGTCGTTTTGGATCCTGGGCCGGCACTCGCGCAGATTTGGCCGGACGTCTTGGCGGGCACAGGCGGCCACCAGGTCCCCAATGGCATTTTGCTGATGGATACTGAGGCGGGATTAATCTCAGAAGGTCGGATGCGTTTATTTGAAGAAATGGCTGCGGATTTAGAGGCGGACTTAGTATTGCCTGAAACTGTTCCTTAATATAATATTATAGATAAGGGTCACGGCGTATCGGGTGGGTTTCCACTGAAAGGTTTCGCCGTCGCCTGACCGGGTTGGGAGATCCCTTCCCGTTTAAGTACTTTTACAATCGTTCGTGCGACGATCTTTACATCAAGCCAGAATGTCCAATGATCGACATACCAGACGTCCAGGGCGAATTTTTCTTGCCAGGTGAGTGCGTTACGGCCGTTGACCTGAGCCCAACCCGTCAGACCGGGCAGGACCTCATGCCGTCGAGCTTGCTGCTCGCTGTAGAGCGGCAGGTACTGCACCAGCAATGGTCGCGGCCCCACCAGACTCATATCGCCTTTGAGGATGTTGATCAATTCGGGCAGTTCGTCCAGGCTGGCGCCCCGCAGGAAGCGTCCCAGACGAGTCAGCCGCTGAGCGTCTGGAAGGGGCTCTCCGGCTTCGTCAACGGCATCCTTCATCGTACGGAATTTGTAGATCGTGAAAATTTCCCCCCGCAGTCCGGGACGTTTTTGCCGAAACAGGATTGGGAACCCGTTTCGGATCGCCACCAGGATGCTGAGGATCAGGAAGACAGGTGAAAACAGGATCAAAGCAAGGGATGCCAATAGCAGGTCTGACAACCGTTTGACAAGAGGAACCCCTTTAGGCAATAATTTAATAATCATTGTTATAGAATTTTACCAAATTAGCGGTTGATTATTCGGATGGAATAAAAGGGCCTCGTAGCAGGATGCGATCAAGAAAGGAACAATGATGGATGAGCGGATTTTAATAATTGAAGATGATGAGGAAATTTTACGGGTCCTGAAAAGGGTCCTGACTTATGAAGGGTATATCGTTGATACCGCTATGACCGGCCAGGCTGGTCTGACATTGGTCCGTGAACAAATGCCGGATTTGGTTGTCCTGGATTGGATGCTCCCGAAAATGGATGGCCTTGAGGTCTGCCGGCGTTTGCAGAAGATGGGGAATCAACCGATCTTGATGTTGACTGCGAAGGACACGACCCAGGATCGTGTGCAGGGTCTGGATGCCGGCGCAGATGATTATGTCGTCAAACCATTTGAAATTGAAGAACTGCTCGCCCGGATCAGGGCGCTATTACGGCGTACGGCTGCCGACCGGGTCAAGGTTCTCGAATTTGAAGACCTGAAACTGGATAGCAGCACCCGCCAGGCGCTCCGTGGTGACCGAGAGATTGAACTGACCGCCAAGGAATATGACCTGCTGGAACTCTTCATGCGCCACCCCCGCCAGGTGATGACCCGTGAGGTGATCTTTGACCGAGTCTGGGATTATGATTTTGGCGGAGAGAGCAATGTGTTGGATGTTTATATCCGCTACCTGCGACAAAAACTGGAAGAAGACGATGAGCCGCGCCTGATTTATACTGTCAGGGGTGTTGGATATGTGATGCGCGGCCCGGACGATTAATCTCATAAAATGTCATTACGTCTCAGATTGACATTGATCTATATCGGCTTGCTGAGCGGGGTTGTCTTACTGCTCAGCATTGTCGTTTATTCTATGGTCAGCGTCATCCTGATCAACCAGGTGGACGACATCCTGCAGAGTACGGCGGATCATGTCATTGAGACCATGCGGGCGGATTCACTGGGGGATATCGCAATTGACCCGCGATCATTGAATATTTCAAACCGTGTTTATTATCAGGTTTGGTCGGTTAACGACCAGCTCCTGGGTTTTTCCGATAATGCCCAAAATTTCACTACGGCTATGGATCCTGAGGCGATTGGGATGGCGGAGCCGGTTTTTCGCGAAGTTAGAATTCAGGATACGGCTTATCGAGTGCTGACCGTGCCGCTGGAAGTGGATGATGAGGACTCCGGCTGGCTCCAGATCGGTTTGGTGTTGACAGACCTTCATTTCACACAGCGTCTACTGCAAATCGTCTTTGGTATCTCCGCTGTGTTTACCATTGCGGTGGCAGGCATTGTCGGCTGGCTGGTTACGGCCCAGGCGCTGGAACCACTGGTGACGATGGCGGATGTGGCGACCCAGATCACCAGCACGGATGACCTCTCGCAGCGGATCCCGATTGCGCCCGGACGGTCGGATGAGATTGGGAAATTGGTGCTGAACTTTAACCAGACCCTCGTGCGGCTGGAACGTCTTTTCAACGCCCAACGACGCTTCCTGGCGGACGTTGGGCACGAACTGCGAACACCGTTGACGGTCATCAAAGGCAATGTGGGTCTGATGCGCATGATGCGCGAATTCGATGACGAATCGCTTGCCAGTATTGAATCCGAGGTAGATCGCCTCACCCGGCTGGTTGGCGACCTGCTCCTGATGGCGCAGGCGGAAACCGGGCGGCTGCCGTTGATGTTCGAGCCGGTGGAGTTGGATGAGATTGTATTTGAGGTCTTTGAACAAATGACCGTTCTTTCCGCGGGCCGGCACCGTATTCAAATCGGGCATCTCGAGCCTGCATTGGTCACGGGTGACCGGGACCGGTTGAAACAGGTCTTATTGAATCTAGGCAGCAACGCGATCAAGTTCACGCCTGAGGGCGGTGAAATTTTATTAAACCTGTCGGTCAATAACGGTTGGGTCCAGGTGGCTATTCAGGACCATGGTCCGGGCATCCCAAAGGAGGAACTCCGCCACATCTTCGAGCGTTTCTACCGGGGTGATAAATCAAGGAACCGCTCGCGGGATAACTCGGGCTTTGGTCTGGGACTGCCGATCGCTTACTGGATCATTCGCAACCACGGTGGACGGATCGACGCAGAGTCCAAGATTGACGTAGGGACAGTCTTCACCGTCTGGCTGCCGGTCTCGCAGGCGGAAATCCCAACCCGGCCGCTGCGCGATTAATGGATTGCCCCACTCCTGTTGAGATCGCCCGTCTTAGACGTTCTCTCTAAATACCTCTCAAAAATGTAAGTTGGATTGCTAAACTCAAAAAGAACAGATTTCAATTGAACCCTTATTGATTCAATGTCTGAATCTTTAATTTTTGTCAATGCGAGGCAGGCCGTAAGGCTGGCCAGGCAATCATCGACGTCTATCAGATAAACAATCCACTAAAAATCTGGCCAATCCCCACAAATTACGCCTTAAATAGGAAGTTAAACCACGCCTGCCCTGAACCTTGGCTCGTCAACACACCTGCTTCAAGAATCGGGTAAAACTCTGCTCTTGTCACCGAAACCGCTATCTATTTTATATTGACC
>JAXHUD010000136.1:0-6239 GCA_034189815.1 Chloroflexota bacterium | reverse complement strand
TCAATGATGCGGTCGTAAAATGCCTGATCTTTCATGTTTTCTCCGGTGCTTTGCGTTGGTTGATGGATGATGGTCTGCGATATTCTACCGCATTTATCTCACGACAACCTCTCTTTTGATTTGGGCGTTAATGGTTGGACGAGTGGGGTCGGAGTCCCCTATGGTCGCTTGGATGGGATCAATACCCGTTGAAACATCCGGAGAGGGCCACTTTAGTTATAATATGCCTCGTTCTTGTCATTTTGGAGGATTTTATCCGCCATTCACTCGCTAACATCCTCGACTCGGGAAGCAATGATCGCAAAGATCTTCCTGACGCGTTTCCATTCATTTGGCTTGTTGGTGTACCGCTGTGTTATGAGGTCCCTCAGGAATATCCCGGGTTGCAGCGCGCCGGTGATGATACCTGTTGCTTCTGCCTCCCGGGTCAGGCATTGGTTAAAAATCCGAATGATTGCAGATGACGGCCTGGTACTGTTGACTGAGAAAGGACTTCGCCAGGGCCAAGCCGATCCCGCGAGTGCTGCCTGTGATGCCAACCGTCTTCATTTCTCCAACCTTTTATATTTTGCGAAAGCCCTGAAATTACTGTATTCTACAGGGCGGTTAAACAGTAAGGAGCGACAGAATATGCTGTCGCCCCCAGAAAAAATTGACGTTGGATTAGGGGATTGTCATATCGATCAGCAGAACATAGCCAATTGCGTTATCGCCTTCCGCCCGGTATTCAACGAGCATACATTCCCGGTTCAAATTATCAAAGACCCGCTCGGGGATGGAGATCAGCGTGACCACGCCGCCCTCCGGGATCCGTCTGATGGCCCGGTAATCCTCATAGCATCCCTCGCGAGCCCAAACGGTCCGCTGCATGGTTCCGGTGATCACAGATGTGGGAGTGGGTGTGTAGTCCGGTGTGCTGGTGGCGTCCGGCGTGGGGGTTGGCGTGATGGTGGGCGTCGGTGTGATGGTTGGTGTTTGGGTGATCGTCGCAGTGATGGTTGGGGAGGGGGTTAACGCGAGCTGGCGGTTGCGCACCGCGTTTGCAATTCCGCGTCCGCCGAACCAGAGGATCAGAATGAGTAAGATCGCAGCGATGCCTCCGCCGCCATAGAGTGTTATGTAATACCAACGCAGACGACGTTTCAGCTCGATCACTTCTGGATCCTGTGGGAACCGGGTCCGGACCGCCTTGCTGATCAGGTAAGCGTTGCGGGGGAAAAAGCGGTTCTCTGTGTTTAGGGCCTGGTTGGCGCGTTTGAGGCTGTCTTCCAGATCGATAATTTCCTGCAGGGATTCTTGAATCTCAGCCCGGAGTGCCCTTTCCTGGGCGGTGTCCGGCTGCAGCGTCTGCAGGATGGTCAGGGATTCGTCCGCTGCAGCATAAGCCGTACGGGCGGATTTGAGCGTACCCGCGGAGTCACCCTGGCGCTTCAACCGCTGGATCTGTTCGATCAGGGTTGCCATGACCGCGGGCAGAATGATGTCCATGCGGTTGCGCATCCGGGAGATCTGGGAGATCTCACCATACTTAACAGAAAGACGGTCCAGTTTTGCTCGCGCTTCGGCCAGTTTCTCAGCCGGAATGTTCCCGCTGAGGTTGACTACGTCAGCAATCTCGTCCAGAGCGGCGATATCGTTTCGTACGTCGCTGGCCTTATCGATATATTCCGGCAGGGCCACGGCGCTGGCGGCAGTCTGGATGCGGGAGAGCCCGCCTTGCAGGTCACCCTGGCGTAGCAGAGCCAGACCTTCTTCGTAGACGGCGTGGGCCTGCATCTGGTTTTCCAGGTCCTGGCGCAGCTCTTCACCTTCTCGCCAGCGATTGATTCCGGCTTCCTTCAGGCTGTCGAAGGCTTCGTCCAGGTAATCCAGTGCGGTCTGGTAGCGGAAAACACGCGCGGCCGATTGGGCCTTACCATAGGCCTTACCAGCGTCCGGCGGCAGCGCCACCGAAGGGATATTGCCCGTGCGCAAGAATTCTTCCGCTTCGTCCCGGTGTTCCTGCGCGCGGGCCCAACCCGGTTCGATCTGCAGTACGTTCTCGAAAATTGGGATCGCCTTCTGGTAGTTCCCGCCGTAGAAGGCTTCTTCGGCGGAATCCATCAAGGCCTCAGCTTCGGGGTCGTGGCTTGCGTTGAGGAATTTACGCAGGGGGTCATAAGTATCGTCGTCGCTGAACTGCGGAGACATATTCATCTGCGCAGGACGCCGAGCCTGGCTGGGACCATCGGCTGCGGGGGGAGTTTCGAGGTCTTCCTGGTTCTGTGCCTCCGCCAGCCGGCGTGAGCGTTCACGCCGTACTTCCCGAAGCAGGCGATTGGCATGTTCCAGTTCGGTGAAGTCCACCGGTTCGGCGATGCGCTCGGTGGCCATCGCTTCCAGATAGGCGCTTAATGCGTTTTCGATCTCCACCAATTCCTGCTCTGACGGATGGGATTCTTCAAGGACGGTTTTTGCCCGTTGGATGAGGTCTTTCAGCATAGGCTTCCTTTCACAGGCGGGGTCAGGCTTGGGACTGACGTTGATTATACAAGGGTTGGAGCGCTTTCGCCAACTCTGCTGGCGTTTTATATTCGCTCTGGATGGCGCTGCTCAAGACCTCGAGTTCATCTTCCGTCAGCCGTTTTTGGTCATCATAGGTCCAGACAGGCTCATATTTCTCAGGAGCATTCTGGATATCCTCCGGCCGGTTGGGGCCGACCTTCACGGAACCGGGCGCCTGGCGTCCGGTCAGTAGGTGGTGGAGGGCCCGCGCGGAGAACTGCAAGACGTCAAAGGCGTAACTTTCAGCGGTGTCGCCATTTTCGATCAGCCTGCCGATGTTCCAGTCCAGAACGTAGACCTGCTGGCGGGGTTCATTCCAGTAGTAATGCAGGGCTTTGTGGTCAAGGTAAATAATGCCCCGCTCGTGGGCGGCTTCCATGATCTCGCAGATCTGGATGGCTGCTTGTAGCGCGGATGCAACCGAGAAGCTACGGTGGAACTCGCCGCGGGTGTACCCAGCGTCACAGCGCAGGTAGAGATTGTCTTCCCAGCGGCGGGGCAGCAGGATCGCGGCCAACCAGCCTTGCTCAACACGTTCGGGCAATTCGGCCAGAAAAGCCTCGCCCTCGTCCGGTGAATACAGCTCGAATTCCCCTGTCATGTCACTGGCGGAGGATTCCTCCTGTAGGGAGGTCGTCAGCGGGGCAATCTCATCCGGCCAGCGGCCTTCGGTTACACGCATGAAGCCCATGCCCAGCATCGGGGTGATGCCAGGGGCGCCGGCCATCTTTGTCAGGATTTGCACCTCCGACTGGAACAAGGGTAGGGCGTATTGCACTTTATCGGGTCGCATTACTTTGATGACCGGATTATTCGCATAGTCACCTGCGAGTGGGGGGTAGTCCAGTAAAAAGACCCTTGCCGATGAGCCTACAGCTTCCGGAACGGCGAAATCCCGTAGTCCAGCGGAGAGCCAGGTGTCCAGCGGTTCGGTCAACTTCATTTTTTCATCAGGTCCAAAGGCGATTGTTTCCATGTTGATTCATCCAATTGTTGTATTTTGTATTTATTTTGCAAGCACTGATTGTACCAGTTTGGCGTAAAGGGGGTGATCGCTGGAAAGGGCCAGGATTTTTTCTCTGCGTTGTTCCGCGTTCCCTTCCCGGGCCAGCGCTTCAAAGGCGCTGTGCCAGCCGGGGAATTGGCGGTCGTTGTCTTCACCGAGCAGGAGCACTTCAATTGCTGCGAAATGATCGAGCAGATTTTCGCCAGCTCTGATCTGGGAGGGCAGGGGCAAATCAGTTTCCTCCGCCAACGCGGTGAAACTCAACTTTGCCTGCCGGCTGTGTTGTGCCAGGCGCAGCAGGACATCGGAGACCTCCCGGACACGGGCTAGCCATGCGTGATAGAGTAGGGCCTCCACGGGATCATCCGTGTGTTCCAACTGGTGCCGCCATGCAAAGAACGTGGCCCGCGCGGATTCGATTGATTCCTCGAGGGTATCCATCAGGCGCATATGCAGACCGCCTTCATAGACCCTTCTCCAAACTTTATGGAGCTCAATCCAATGGTTGACGGCGTTTTGCAGCGTTGTGGGGTTTTTTGCCTGTGGTTTTTCACCAGCGAACCGCGGTGACGCTGTGAACAAGTCCAATAGTGGAAGAGTCTGATCCAACCACTGGATTGTTTTAGCTTTGGCATGAGTGAGGATCCGCCAGTCTGTTTCCGGGGTTTCGGACAGCACTGCCAACGTATCCTCGGCGTCTTGCTCAAGTAGGGTGCGACGCCAGGCGATCAGTGTTTGCAGTACATCACAGGCTGGCGCCAGCTCGGGGTGTGCGCAGCTCTGACTATCCGCTTCGAGAGCGTCCAGGTTTGCGTTGAGCTGGAATAGGCACTCATATGCGTTAGCCAGGCGTTTGCAGTTGGGAAAATACGTTGGCGCAGTATCTCTGACGCTAAGCAAACTACTGTCGATATCGATCCAGGTTTGCAGATGTTTTACAAAACCCGCCAGGACTTTACGGATCTCAGCCTCGTCCATTGTGGTACGTTGGGCCTGTTCATCGTGAAGCGATGAAAGTCCCAGCAGCCAGGGGCACCAGGTTTGGATACCGGGTTCGAAATCGGCTAGGTTAGCACCCCGGCTGATCTTGGCCAGCATCTGCAGCAAGGTTTGAAGCCAGGATGGCGTACCTAGCAATTGCTCTATTTGGGGCCGATCTGCGAGGTGCTGGCGCATAAAGGCAGCAGGCGTATCCTCGCGAGTGGGCCCATCATAGAGTTGGTCAAGCCAGCTCTGGAAGTGGGTCACTGCCTCTTCCAATTCGATTACGCCCCACCGGTCGGGGTCCCAGCCGATCACACGTCGGAAGGCTTTGGGCAGCCCTTCCCAATTCATATTGACCCAGGCCTGGAGCAATTCCCGGATTGCTTCTTCACCGGCGTCGAAACTGGTCTTAAGTTCTGTCCTGATCCGGCGGGGGATCGATAGATCGCTTTGCATTAAATCGAGAACGTCATAATCGAAGGGGCTTTCCTGGAGGTCGCCGCCTTTTTGTCGCCATTGCTCCAGAATTGTCTCACATTGCATCGCTTGTTCCGGGGTCGCTGTCCCGCTATTTTTTAACCAGGTTAATAGGTGTTGGCAGGATTGATAGGGTGGCGGGGTAACCAGACCGAGCGCTTTTTGCCGCAGGACCGGGATTAATTGATCCCACCAGGGACTTTGGCCGGTATTTCTTGCGATGAGGGCCAAGGCCCGGATCGCCGCTGACCAATTTTCCCTGAGTGTGGCGTTGACCAGTTCGCTTAGCTTCGAATCTGAGAGAATTTCAGGGTCACGGAAATATTCCCGCAGCAAGTGCCAGGCGAGATTGAGCGTTTCGCCGAACAGGTCCCAGATCAGGCTGGTAACCCGGATAGCGGTTTGAGACTCACCTGCGGACAGGGACTGCATGACCAGCCTTCGGCCGTAGGCCAGGACGCTGTCGGATTCCCAGGGCGCACCGATCTTTTCCAGGATCTGTTGGTAGGTTTGGATCTTTTGGAGTCCGGCAAGGCTGGGGTCTGCGGCAAGGATCACCCGGATCAGGGATTGGTATTCCATAACGCGCAGTGCGACCACTTCCTGCTGGTAGGCGATCCGTCTGGCCAGAATTGAGATGCGTGGGAGGTCCAATTCGCTGCCCTGAAACGCCGCCCAACCGAGGTCTTCGTAGAGTTCGGGTGCGCTTTGCTGCAGGAATGCGCCTAGGGTATCGATCATCTGGCGATAGTCCTCCCACCTGGGCAGTGAACGGGGGGCGCTCTCATGTGTTTCGAGGAATTGGGCGTTACCCCAGTCGATCACGGCGATACCACCGGTGTTGTTATCCCAATAGATATGCTCCAATTTGACGTCGTTCCACAGCACACCGGCGCGGTGGGCGCGGGCGAAGAGGTCAAAGAGGGCATCCAGCGCGGTAATGATTACGCGGCGTGGGAAGGGTTTGCCAGCCTGACGAGCCTGCGTCAGGAGGGTGGCCAAATCAACACCGGGGGCGGCCTCGCTGACAATGAAGAAATTTGCGGTACCTTCGGTGAATTCCGGGGCGCGGTCAAGCAGCGCAGGCGGATGCGCCTTGCACTTTGGCAAACCGTCCAGCTGCGACAGGGCCAGGCCTTCTCGCGCGATCTGTCCGGATTGGCGCTGGATGGTGCCGCCGGTCGCAATTCGGGCCGGCTTTTTAAGCACGCCCATCAGTTCGGGTTGG
>JAXHUD010000135.1:0-6248 GCA_034189815.1 Chloroflexota bacterium | reverse complement strand
TTATTGCCGACCTACTCCCGCGCCTTCTCCCCCACCCGGTCGGACGCCAAAATCACCGCCACCAACACCACCAGGCCCAACACCGTCAGACCCGTCAGGGACAGCATCATCTCATAACCCCCCAAATAATCGAACACCTGCCCCAACAGCATCGGCACCAGCGTCCCGCCCAGGCTGCTGCCCAGGAAAAACAGTCCCGTCACCGCGCCCGTGATCTTCAACCGCGTTTCGCTCAACGCGAGTATTGTGGGGAAGACGGAAGAGCACGCCAGGCCCAACCCGGCTGCGCCAAGCCAGATCATGACGGGCTGCGTCGGCCAAATCAGGATCAGACCGAAGATGAGGAGCGCCAGCGAGAAATTGCCAATCAGCAGTATATAGGGCCGCACCTTGCGAGCCAGCACCACGGCGATCAGCCGCCCCAGGGTCAACGCTGCCCAGAAGAGGGAATTCATATACGACGCCGCAGTCTCATCGGCGATCCCCAGTTCCGTCGCATAGGTATAGATCCAGCCGCTGAACCCACCCTCGATCCCCACATAAATGAAAAACAGCGCCATGATCAACACCACCAGCCAGATGTCGGGCTTGTACCCCGCCTCGGCAGCCGATTCAGCCTCGGGGTTCTGATGCGAGGGTAGCAGGGCCAGGCCCACCAGGCCGGGCAGGAACAGCGCGCTGAGTACCCAAAACGGCCAGGTGAGTGCGCCGCCGCTCACGGCCAGCATTTTGTTCAAGAGGATCGGTGCGATCAGCGCACCCACCCCAAATGAGAAATGCAGCGCGTTCATATAGGGCCCCACCTGTGACTGAAAGATCCACAACAGGTTCACGTTCCCGCCCAAGTCCACCAAGCCCATCCCCAACCCCAGCACGAACAGCAACACCAGCAGGAGGATGAACGTCCTGGCCAACGGGATCAGCGCGCCCGCGACCACCATCAAGACCAATGCTAAGCCCATCAGCCGGTGACCCTTAAAGCGGTCGTAGAGCCTGCCGCCGCCAGCTGAGCCGACCATATAACCCAGGTTATTAGCCGTGAACACGAAGCTGATCTGCGCCAGCGAAACGCCGGCATGGTCGGCAAGCGAGGGCAGCATCGGCCCCAGTGAGGCCATCGCCAGCCCCAATGAAACAAAACAAACGCCGTAGGTGATGAAGGATAGGATCGGACGATTGTGAGTGGTTTTCCCCGTGCTCTCGGCTTCGGTCATGGTTACTCCTTGTTTGATGAGATTGCATCAATCTTATCATCTGCACAGAGCAAGGTAAAGGGACCTTAGCTCATCCCTCCCGATCAGAGGGACCAATTTTCCATTGCAATTGAACAAAAACTCAGCTGTTCTTATTAAAACGGAGTCCAAGGAGCGTAAATGGCCGCTGCATATTTTCGCAGCCTTACGGAGGATGCCCCAGTCTCTTCTTTAGGCTTGATCCACCCCCACGAACACCTCTTCACGGACCTACGCGGGCCTAACGCAGATGACTACACGCAAGATGACCCGACCAAGTCCACAAAATGATGCTGCCGTACCTTCGCCGGGCAGAGAAAGCCGGATCACCGCCCTGGTGAACAAATTCATTCCGATGCTGCGGGAAAAAGACCTGGATAAAGCAACGATCAGGCTGCTGACCGAAGAGAACCCCAAACGGGTATTGAGTTTGGTGCTTTGATTTTATACCCAAAATAATTAACAGAAAACCTGTAATATCAAGTGATAATTGTTTTCTTAAGCCTTCCCCTCAAGGGCAAAGCGACGATGTCCCCGTAACAAAGTGGCGGGGGAGAGCGGGAAGGGCGCCCGCGAAACGAGTGGGAAATGGGTAAATTGAGCCTTCACCCTCGGGCGATAACGACCAGGTTCCCAGACTTCTCCTTATCATAAACTGCCCCCTGCAAATCGCCCAAGAGGCGAACCGCCCCAAAACCAACCTCCGCAAGCACCTCGAGCATCAGTTCGCTTGTCAATGGCCACAACCGTGTGGCGATCAATTCCTGCTGGAAGGTTGCCCCACCCCGGTCATCCAAGACGGCAATATTAAAAGTGATCCTGCCATCAGGGTCAAAATCATAGAACCGAAAGAAGAGCCATGTCCGGCCTTCTTCACGATAGGTCTGAGGCGGTATCCATCGTTCCTGCCTGGCAAGGATGGGATCGAAATTCCGCATCTGAAGGATCAATTTCCCCTCAGGCCGCATCAGGTGACGGAACTGGCCCAAAGCCTTCACCAAGTCTGCCCGATTCAATAAATGCGGCAGCGAATTGCCAAGACACAGGACAGCATCAAACCGCTGGTTATCGAATGAATCGGTCAGATCCAAAAACCCGGCTTTATGAATCGGTATATCATGGTCGGTCGCGGCAATATTCCTTTTGGCCTGCTCAACCATGCCGGCGCTGATATCCGCACCCGCGCACTTAAAACCCAAATCCGCCAAGGCAACCAAATGTTGTCCTGTGCCGCAAGCCGTATCGAGCACCCGGACGCGTCCATCCGGCTCAGCAGCCAAAGCTGTCAGCTCTGAGCGAAGGAAGGGGATTTCAACAGCCAACCGATCCTGCCAGTTGACAAAGCGATCATAATTTTTACTGAACCGGGTATAAGTCATCATTCACTCAGCGGTCCCAAATAGGTCTTCAACTTCCCAAAATTGCGATAATTCACCGCAATCGCAGCCGAGAGCGCCGTCGTGATCGGCACCGCGGCGAACAGCCCCAACGACCCCACCATCGTGCGCACGATCTCCTCCGCGATAAACTCCAGGTTGACGGCCATCCCGATATCCACATTGCGGAAGGAAAACAGCAACAGCATCGGCAGCGACGCCCCGGCATAGGCCAGCACCAGCGTATTCACCGTCGCAGCGATATGATCCTGCCCAATTGTCATCGCTGAGCGGAACAGCGTCCGGAAATCCTGCCCCGGGTTGCTGCGGAAGAGCTCAAATACCGCCGATGCCTGCGAGATCACCAGGTCATCCAGTACGCCCAGCGTCCCGATCAACACCCCCGCCAGCAGCAGGCTGCGCGTATTGAGCGTGTTGCCTGTCAATTGCGAAATATAAAACATATTCTCATCCCCATACCCTGTCAGCCGGGCATGGTTCACGAAAACATATGCCAAAAATCCCGTGATCGCCAGCGCAAACAGCGACCCCAATACCGCCGCGTGGGTCTTCACCGTCCAGCCGTAGATCAGGTAGAGGCTAAAGGCCATAAAAAAGAACGCCCCAAATATGCTGATCCTCAGCGGGTCCCTCCCCTCCTGGATCCCCGGCAGGATGATCAGCACAATCACGGCCAAACTGAGCAGAATCCCCAGCAGTGATCGCAGGCCTTTCCAACCGCTGATCACCACACTGGCGACCACAAAAATCCCCAACAGCAGCAGCATCGAGCCCCGCCGCTGGAAATCGGTGAACTGCACAGCGATATCGCCGGTCGGCATACTGGAAATCGTCACCAGGATCTCGTCTCCCGCCGAAAGCAGGATCATCTCGTTGCGGATCTGGCGGGTGCCATATTCGATCTCGAACGTCTGTCCAGCATACTCGCCGTCCTGAATAGTGACGGCTGCGATCTGGTAAGGCTGGGTGACCTCGCCAAGCGTGACCTCACCCTGTTCCACAATCTCAGCGACCTCGGCCGTCGCAGTATCGCTGTTATAACCGATCTGGATCTGCTCAACCTCGGGTTGGTTGAGATAATCTAATACCTTGGGAATCAAGATCGCCGCTAAAATCACCACAGCGACGACCCGTAATACGATTATAAACGTTTTGCGTTCCATTTTTTGCCCTTATTCGATAGTGATCTTCCAAGATTCTAGCACGGAACAGGGATAAATCAACTGCCCTGCTATCAGGCGTGTTTCCACACTATGATATGATTGAAGCACACAGAAAGGAGATAAATGCCCTCCAAACCCGTGCAGGTAACGCTGGACTTTGTTGATAAGATCCACCAGGGAAATGTTGACGGTCTGGCAGCACTGCTCGCCCCCGATCATGCGTTCATGGATCTGGCCGGCGAGGTGGAAACCGGCAAGCAGAACCTCGCGGCGGCCTGGGGCGATTATCTCAGCACCTATCCCAATTATCACATCTACATCCGGCAACTCTTCGAAAATGAAAACGACGTGATCCTGATCGGCCACACCACCGGCTCGCACCTGGACCTGCCCGATGAGGAAGAATTCCACGACGAGGCCGTGATCTGGGTCGCCACAGTGGAGGACGGCCTGCTCAGCGCCTGGAAGCTCTACAACGACACCGTCGAAACCCAGCTGCAGCTCAACCTGGCGGACGCCGGCGAGGTCTTCGCACCCGCGCAGATGGCCGCGACCATCGCCAAACACCTCGACCTGCTGCCCTCCGGTGTGCGCACGAATGATGTGCGCAACGTGCGCAAATACTACTCCCGCCTCTACCGCGCTGCCCCGCCCGAGACGATGGTCTCGATCGCCGAACACCTCTACTTTGACCAGGGTTATTGGTTCGTCCCCTATGAGCTGATCCACTTCCATGACGGCGCAATTGCCAGTCTGACGCCCGCACAGGTGGAAAGCTTGGGCCGAAACCTGCACGATTGGGCCTCAACCGATGTCTTTTCACAAAACATCGCCGGGCCAGCCTGGAAACAGGGCGTGATCGACGATGCCCTCGTGGAAAGCTGGATCGAATCTCCCGTCATCTGGTGGCGGCGGGCGGCCGTGGTCAGCACAATCTATTCCGGCGACGATCCCGAACGAATGCTGCGCTTCAGCGAGATGCTGCTCGACGACAAAGAAGACCTGATCGTCAAGGCCCTCTCCTGGGTGCTGCGTCGAGCTATCCGGTATGATCGGGCCGGGGTGGTACAATTCCTGGCGGAACACGACGACCGCCTGGCCGCCCGGATCAAGCGTGAAGTACGTAATAAACTCGAAACCGGCCTCAAAAACCCCTGAGGCGGGTAAAGGCTATACGAAATATATCGTATTTTGTCAAAACTAACCCATTCCAATCCATTGAAACTTCCCCCGACCATTGCGCCCTTCCCAAAGCGCGGCTAAAATGGGTAGGATACTTGAGTAATAAGGGAGATGAAGATGACGCGAATCCACCGCAAACACCTCACAGTCAGCCTGATCCTGCTGGCGGCCTGGGCCCTCAGCGCCTGCCAGACGCCCGACCCCCTGCCCTTCGATCAGGTCTGCCAGCCCGAGAACAACCAACAGGTCATCGCGACCGACGGTTATTTCTCGATGGGCGCCACCCTCTATTGCTCCGATGCCTCCGGCGACTACCGCTGCGGCCTGGTGTTCAATGCCTATCCCGACGGCGATCTGGATTTCTCCGCAGACGTCAAAGAAGGCAACCGCCGCAACCAGATGAAGCACCTCGATAGCGGCTATGTGGAATCGGACCTGCAGATCAAAACGTCCGATGGCAGCGTCGTCGGTGTCGGTGAACACGTCACCGTCAGCGGCAAAATGCTGGTCACCGACGATGTTTGCCTGATGCTGGTGGACAAGGTCTCGCTGTTCGACCCCGAATGAGAAGAAACAACGACCCAGATTTTCATCCAATTATTGTTAAGGACTTAGTATGGAATGTAATAAAGACCGCAACCTGTCAAACTGTAACTGCTCCTACACCCCCTGCCCGCGCAAAGGCCTCTGCTGTGAGTGCATCAGCTACCACCTGCGTATGCGCGAACTGCCGGCCTGCGCCTTCCCAGATGACGCCGAAGCCACCTTCGACCGCTCCTTCGAGCACTTCGCCCGTCTCGTAGAAGTCGGCGGCGTTTAACTATTCTTTTCCCAAGATTCAATCCTCACTACTATTGATCTACATAAAACAAATAAGTGTAGGTGCGGGTCATCCTTAGACACCCGAATGGGTGCTCGTGCCCGCCCGTTATATTCTCTCCGCAGAACTCAACCATTTATCCAAATATATGGCTTACCATCCTCAGAGACCCCCCGTACTATTTCCCTCTTCTTATTCAACATTATCTTCTTATGTAAGCAGTTCTCACCCCACACCCCATGGTTTACCCTACGACCACCGCTATTCCTCTAAAAACGCTGTCATCTGCTCAACCTCCACTCCAATCCGGCTGCACCCCCACTCTCGCAAGGCATCCAGATCCCCGGGCTGCTTCACGCGCCCCATCACCCCCACCGGAATCTGCCCGTCGACTGCTTCGATCAGGGCTTCCAATCCGCGAAGCCTAGCCAGGTCCAGCTCCACCTCATATACA
>JAXHUD010000134.1:0-6306 GCA_034189815.1 Chloroflexota bacterium | reverse complement strand
CACTTCGGGACCGTTCAGCCATCCTCTCTCATTTACAATATCATCAAATTACAACGTAAAACATTGGGGGTTCTTATGGCCGAATTATCGCTCGAAAGCAACTCAAAATAATCATCTGAAAAGATCATGCAAATGGCCGTCAATTTCTTCACCCTACGCTACGGCCTAGAGGTCAGCAGCTATGCCGATTGCCGCCCTGTATCAACACCGTACCCAAAGACGGTTACACATCGGTTGAATTGGAAGGCCGAGAGTGGTCATTTCCCACCAGCGATTTCGTCAAAAAAATGGCTTAGTGATCCGAGCCAACGAACAAAAAACAACCACTCGAGGCTGAGAATCCCAGAGGCGGTTGATTTTCTTACTATTCAGAAATTGATTTATCCCCCAATATCACGCGCCTCGCCGAGGTGCGCCGTGAACCAATAATTCTCACCCGTCTCAACCCCCAGGAGGGCGGAGTGGACTTCAGCCGCCTGGGCATAAAACCGCGCCCTGGGCAGCAGTTTGTCATAGAGAGGATAGAATGGTTTGATCTTTTCAACCAGGCTCTCGCCATAGTTAAGGATCAGGGCGCCCAGGTCCGTCGCCGGGTCGCCCAGGCCGGCCAGACCAAAATCAATCACGCCATTCAGCCGCTGTGCCTTCTCGTCATATAACAGATGGTAGGGCCCCAGGTCGCCATGGATCAAGACCTGATCAAACTCAAAGAAGCCAGCCACATCAAACGCCGACTCAAATAGCTCTTCCAGCCAGATCACCTGGTCATCCAACAACAGGGGGCAGACCTTTTCCACCACCCGGGCCTGAATGTCCAACCAGGTCGCCCGTGACACCGGGGCGAGCGTCAGCGGGATCTCCCAATCCTTAATCGATTCGGGCATATGATGCAGTTCGCTCAGGAATACGCCCAACTGCTCAGCAATCCGCTCCTGCAGCGCTGGTTCAGCATGTTTCCAGATCTTGCGAGGGAATTCATGCCCTTCCAAAAGTTCATACACCAATACGCAATCGGCTCGCTTCACGGGGAAGGGCAATTTGAGTGTTACCCGGGGATTGAGATATTGCATCAGGTGATCTTCAAGCGTGATCAATTCCTTACCGTAATCCGATTTGGTAAATCGGATCACCCATTGCCGATTAACAATCAGGACGTCATTGACCAGGCCTTCGTGATAAACCTCGACGTCTTTGATCTTCAGGTCGGGCAGGATGCCATGAATGCGTTCTTCCCAATATTTGCTTCCATCAATGTTCATGTCACTATCCTTTTTACTGTTATAGTCAATTTCATTTCCTTTTGCAAATTAATCGTCAATTTAATCCTCCCGTAGATGACAATGCGCCTCAATCTGACAGGATAGTCGTCAGCTATTTTATAGATTCAAACACGGCGCGGGTCGTCTTCAACATTATGTAATACAATTAAGCGGAAATAATCTGCGAAACTTTAATGACGCACGCTCACCATCATTGGCCGTCAAACGCTTCAAGATGACTTTGTGGCAAATCGAGGGACTCCCCCGATTCTGACACAATTTCAGAAAATCCAACATCACCGTCTTGGCCAGCTGCAATCCGGCGCGTCCAAACTATTTATGGAGTCACACAATGCAATGGGTTCGTGAACACAAACCAGATCCACAAAAGAAAAAAGCGTATCACATGGCATTGACCATCACCCTGGTTGGGAACGTCCTCCTGGCCGTGGCAAAAGGTCTGGTGTCCTATTATTCCGGCAGTATCGCACTCTATGCCGACACCGCCAATTCAATCTCCGACGTGATCTATTCCCTGGCCATGGTCGGCGGCCTGTCGATCGCGCTCAAACCACCCGACCTCTCCCATCCACAGGGGCATTCACGGTTCGAGCCCCTGGTGGGGCTGTTGGTAGCCGTGATGATGGGTATCGCCGGTTACGAAGCTCTGCGATCCTCGATCGAGCGGTTCTTCTCCGGCGGCAGTGTGATCGGTTTGGACCTGCCGACAACTGTCCTGCTGGCCAGCGCGCTGGTGAAGGCAGGCATGTACAGCGTAATCACCCGGCTCGCCCGCCGCGTTCAGAGTCCTTCCCTCCGGGCGACGGCCAAGGACCACCTCAGCGATGTGCTTACTTCCGTTGCCGCCTTCATCGGTATTTTAGGTTCCAACTTCATACACCCATTAATGGACCCCATCGCCGGCGTCCTCGTGGCATTGTGGATCTTCAAGTCAGCCTTCGAAGCTGGTAAGGAGAATTTTGCTTTCCTGACGGGCGCAGGCGCAAGCGACGAACTGCGCGAAAAGATCATCGAGCTCGTAAAAAATGTTGAAGGTGTTGACGCCGTACACCACATGATGTCGGACTACGTCGGTCCGAAACTGGTCGTGGATATCCACATCAATCTGCCGGGTGATAAAACGCTGGATGAAGTCCACACCATTTCAGACCGGGTCATTGAGTCCTTGGAAACGCTGGATGACGTTGACCGGGCCTATGTCCACGTCGAGCCATTCACAGACATGGCCGAATCGGTGATCGTCGGACAATCCAAAAAAACAAGTTAGTCAAACCTCACAAACTAAAAAACAAAATGAGAGAAGGTTGCAATGGCTTCTCTCATTTTCTATTTTGTCCCAAACTTCTACTATCCGCTTCCTAATACCTGGTACCTCTCTCCCCTATCCATAAATTACATACTGCAGCAGGAAGCGTTCGATCGCTGCATAAAACGCTTTTCGAGTCTCAGATTTACGGAAGCCATGGCCCTCACCGGGGTAAAGGTGATATTCGTAGGCTACGCCATTGGCCTTCAGCGCTTTAACAATTTCCTCGGATTGGCTGGGCGGAACGACGACATCATCCTCACCCTGGAAGATCGCCACCGGATCCTGGATCTTTTCCGCGTGGAACACGGGGGACCAATCCCGATATTTTTGTGCCGCGGCCGGCAGCGGCCCCACCAAAGAGTCGGTATATTTCGCCTCAAACTTGTGGGTATCCATCGCCAGGGTAAATAGATTGCTCACGCCATAGGAACATAACCCGGCCTTAAACAGCCCGGGATACCGGATCAGCGCATTCAGGACCGTATAGCCGCCCGCGCTGCCGCCCTTGATCACGAGGCGGTGTTCATCCGCCAGACCCTGCTCCACCAGGGCCTTTGCCCCGCCAGCCGCGTCCAGCACATCCAGCTTACCCCAGTTCCCGCGCAGGGCATTCCGATAGGACCGGCCGAAACCCGTACTGCCGCGGTAATTGACTTCCAGATAGCCATAGCCGCGGCTGGTGAAGAAGGCCGCTTCCAGATCGTAACCAACACCGACTGCACTGGTCGGGCCGCCGTGGACCAGAACGATCGCGGGCGGCAAACCGATCCCTTCGAACCGGCTGCTGGTCGGCGGGGAATAGATCCCATAAACCGTTGCCCCATCGCTGGATTGCCACTCGATCTCGTAGGGCGAGGGCAAATCCGCCGGCGGGATCGATTCGGCCGTGCTGCGCTGGTGGACAACCTCGTCTGGCCCGGCCTTGCTGATCACTCGGGACGAAATCGACGGTGAACTGGCTAATACTGCCACCCGGCCGTCCGAACTGACGGAGGGCTGGCTGAGCGCTGTATACGGCGCCAGATCCAGCGCAGTGACCTCACCGCTGGCGATGTCCACCTGGTGCAGTTCCGTGACGCCGGATTGGTTTTGCAGAAATACGATTCCGCTGCTGTCCGGCAGCCAGGCCTGCACCACCACACCCTGCACCCAGGCCGGTTTGAGCAGGGACGCGCCTTCCAGGAGCACTTGCTCCGTCCCAGTTTCGAGATCGTGCAACATCAGCTGATCCCACTCACCCTTGTTTTGCACATAGCTCAGGTAACGACCCTCAGGCGAAAAAGCGGGCTGCAACACCGGCAGATCCGGTCCGCCTGCGAGTTCTCGTTTTGATTGAATAGCTGGGGGGTCGCCGGTTAATTCAGCCAGCATCAGCCGGGTGCCGTCCCAGGGCATATTGGGATGATCCCACTCAACCCAGGCAAGCGCCTTCCCCGCTGGATGCCAGACGGGCTGCATGTAAAAGTCCGCGCCTTCGGCCAGCTTCTCAGGCCAGGCGCGGCCCTCCGCATCCACCAGGGCCAGAACGTCCGTCTCCTCGTACGTGTGGACAAAGACCACAAACCGGTTGTCCGGTGAAAGCTGCGGTGCGGCCACCTTGCCAAAGGCGGGCGTGATCGCCCGGGGGAATCCCGGCCCCAACGCCCGGCGATAGAGCCGGCCGTCTTTCTCTGCGAACACCACCAGGCCAGCTCGGAGCGTGAAGTCCCCGCCGCCGTAGCCCAGCCCGCCGCTGACGTTCTTCTCACCAGAGAGTTCATAGGGCGCTTCACCCAGGGGCTGCGCCATCAGGACGCCTTTGCCTGAGCGCCCCTCGCGCCAGACCAAAGTCTGCCCATCCGTATCCCATTGGGGATCGCCCAGCCGGATCGCCGCCGCGATCAGTTCGGGCGTAATCGGACTATCCCAGATGCCAAAAGCGAGTTTGCTTTTTGAATTTTCTTTCATTGCTTGCATAATGCCTTCCTTAACTGTTTTGGTTATTAGAGATCGGCCAGAAACGCTTTTTCCAGCGCTCTGCGCGGGCGATAACCCGTTATCCGTTCCGCCGCCTGACCCTCCCGGAAGAGGATCACGGTCGGGACGCTCATCACGCCGAGGGTCATCGCCAATTGCGGCGCCTGGTCCACGTCGACAGTGTAGAAGTCCACCCGGTCGCCATACTCACCGGCCAGCTCGGCCAGCACAGGCTCCAGCATCCTGCACGGGCCGCACCAGGTGGCGCCGAACTCCACCAACACCGGGCGGCTTGCCTGGTTGACGGTCTTCTCGAATTGGTCCTGTCCCAGAGGGGTTAATGCGGACATCTTGGCTCCTTTTTGCGTGCGTTGCAGCGCCGGGCGCGCTGGCAGCTTCTTGTGATTTTGATCTTGCTGCTATTATACTATTCGACCCGGCGCGCAGATGCCAACCCCGAGGCAAATTTCAGCCCCTAATATTGACGCTGCCGGGGTCACGTGCTACAATAATGACCTGATTATGGGCGTGTAGCTCAATGGTAGAGCAGTGGCCTTTTAAGCCATTGGTTGGGAGTTCGAGCCTCCCCACGCTCATGTTTTGTTTTAAAAGAAGTGGTTGGGACTTCCCCAGAAGGGGACGATGTCGAGCCTCCCCACGCTCATGTTTTCATTTAAAAGAAGTGGTTGGGACTTCCCCAGAAGGGGACGATGTCGAGCCTCCCCACGCTCATGTTTTCATTTAAAAGAAATGGTTGGGACTTCCCCAGAAGGGGACGATGTCGAGCCTCCCCACGCTCATGTTTTCATTTAAAAGAAATGGTTGGGACTTCCCCAGAAGGGGACAATGTCGAGCCTCCCCACGCTCATGTTTTGTTTAAGGGGATAGTCCCGCTCCGCTTCGCTTCGGCACCCTACGGGCGTTCCGCTACGCTTCAGGGATTTCATGAATGGGGGGAGCAGGTATTGGGTATTAGGCAATCCGGAATCGGGCCATCGGCGCCAGGAGCCACCGAAGGCGGCGATGTGGTATTTACAGAAAGCGTTTTCATGGGTGGTGGGTCAGCGACCCACCCTACCTACTGTCATAGCGAGGTACCCCCGAAGGTGGTGACGCGGCGATCTCTGAAATTCCGGGCCCCTCCATTTAATTTAATCCAAACTGTTCAGTGAACGGCATTCCTCGGGCCAACTCTTGTTCTCCGATTCGTTCCAGAAGGAAACGAACGGAAACGAATACCAACGGATCAGTCTTCATTGTGAGTCAATTCGGTGTAGATTTCCGCGATTCCGAGGGACAGCAGTTCGGATAGGTCACTGCTTTTGGTGCCGCCCAGCATATGGTTGGTTCGCAGCAGGCTCGCTAACCGCAGCATCGCCTCGCCGATCACCGCCAGATGTTGGGCGGATTCGGTGAGGGGGACGCCCCGACTGGCCAGGATTTGGTCACTGAAGCGCCTAATGAGAACGCGCAGCAAAGTGATCTCATCCGCCAGGACGATTTCTTTTGTGGCTTCAAGGCCTCGACGTTCTGCGAGGGAGAAATTTTTGGTGTAGAAGCCGTGCTTGAGGGCGTTGGTATTGCCTGGTTGGCCGCCCCGTTTCCTGCGACCTTTTTCTTTTGTTTCAGTTGCTCCGTTAAGTTGTGCTGTCATGGGTAAAGCCCCTTTGTGATATTGTGCGGAAATTCAGAACGATTGTTCTAAGACATTTAGAGCGTAACAGATTGCGCGCAGTTTTTCAACCCCGTAAAAGCGGCGAA
>JAXHUD010000133.1:0-6627 GCA_034189815.1 Chloroflexota bacterium | reverse complement strand
ATTATCAAAAAAGGGGAGTCAATTCATCCGGCAATGACCTGCCGAAGTTCTTGCCTTCCTCAAGTTCGTTATCATTAGCTTCTTCGGTGGGTCGGCGATCCACCCTTTGAATTATGATGTGCGCTATTAGTAAAGGGTATTGTTTATCTTTTCTTCCCCTGCCGCCGCTGATGCTCTTTAGGCGGCTTGCTCCGTCCGGTGATCGTTTCCTTTTGCCGTTTTTTCCCTGCGGGGTTTTTTTCAACGAATAATTTCTCCCCGGTGAAGGGGTCCTTGCCGGTGTGGTACATCACGCTGGCATAGGTGGAGGGCGTGGGGGTGAAGACCTGCACCTGCTCTGGCAGGATGCCCAGCTCCGAACTCGCAAAACGCTTGAGCGCCTGCATGTCCGCCTGGGTGCAGCCCGGGTAGGCGGCGATCAGGTAATAGCTGAGGTATTGCTTGTGCCGCACGTCCGGCCCCAGCGCGTCGAAGCGTTCCTTGAAGGCCAGCAGCTTGCTCGTGTCCGGTTTGCGCATGCGAGCCAGCACGTCCGGCTGGGTGTGTTCGGGTGCCACCCGGAGCTGACCGGAGACATGGTGCTTCACCAGTTCGCGCAGGTAGGCCTCCCCGTGCGCCTCATCCGAGAGGACCAGGTCATAGCGCAGGCCGGAGCCGACGAAGACCTTCTTCACGCCCCTGATCTGGCGCAGCTTGCGCAGCAGGTCGGTCTGCTTCTGGTGATCAACGGGCAGCGTGGGGCAGGTCTCGGGATAGAGACAGCTCTTGTCCTCGCAGGGCCCCTTGCGCAGCTTGACCGGGCACTCGAAGCCATACATGTTGGCGGTCGGCGCGCTGAGGTCGGTGATGAAGCCGGTGAAGTCGGGGTGATGCGTCAGGGCGCGGGCGTCGGCCAGGATCGAATCCTCGCTGCGCCAGCGGACCGTGCGTCCCTCATGGACGGCGATGGCGCAAAAGTTACACTCGCCATAGCAGCCGCGGTGGGTGGGGATCGAGAAGCGGATCGTCTCCAGCGCCTTGACTTCGCCCTGCCGGGCGTAGAAGGGGTGCTGGTCGCGTTCGTAGTCCAGTTCGTAATAATGGTCGAGCTCTTCCTGGGTCAGGTGGGGATAAGGTGGGTTTTGGATCAGGTAGCGGTCACCGTGCAACTGGGCCAGGCCTTTGGCGCTGCGGGGATCGTTGTTGCGGTAGAACGTGTGGAACATCTCGGTGAAGGTGTCATTGTCTTTTTCGACCGCTTCATAGGAGGGCAGTTCCAGGTATCCCTCCGGGATAGTCTTGCCGATGTAGCAAAGGCCGCGAATGCCGGTGGGGTCCTCGCTCCGGTCCAGTGCGCCGGCCAGTTCGGTAACGGCGCCCTCGGCCATGCCATAGAGCAGGTAGTCGGCTTTGGCGTCGAAGAGCGCGGAGCGCCGGATTTTATCTGTCCAGAAGTCGTAGTGTGCGATCCGGCGCAGGCTGGCCTCCACGCCGCCCAGCACGATCGGGACGGTATTTTTGAAATAGCGCCGGATCAGGTTGGCGTAGACCAGGGTGGCCCGGTTGGGGCGTTTGGTATTGCGCCCGCCGGGGGTATAGTCATCGGCGCGGCGGGGGCGGCCGGTGGCGGTGTAGTTGGCGACCATCGAGTCGATGCTGCCCGCGCTCACGCCCCAGAAGAGGCGCGGCTCGCCCAGGCGGGTGATGTCGGCCTCGGACTTGTAATCCGGCTGGGCGATGATGCCGACCTTATAGCCGGCGTCTTGCAGCACCTTGCCGATCACGGCCACGCCGATGAAGGGCGAGTCGATGTAGGAATCGCCGGTGATCAGGATGACGTCGAGTTGGTCCCAGCCGAGTTTGTCCAGTTCGGCGCGGGTGGTGGGCAGGAACATAAAATCACCTTTTGATTTGGGATGATGAGTGATTGTACCTTTAAGGTGGTGAATGGTGAATGGGGGGCATAGCAGGTATCAGGTACTTAGGATTAGGGATCAGTTAGTGATCAGAAAGACCTGAGAAAATCTTAGGTGGAGGTAATTGATTGAGGCGTACACTATAGTCAATCGAGATAAAGAATGGAGTTGACAAAAATGCGACACTTTCATCATCACCCCCACCACTTTCACCATGGTCGGCGACGCAGCTATTGGCGGCGTGGACCCCGACTCGGTCGTTTGATCGGCATGACTGGCCTGGCAGCTCTGGGCTACACGCTGCTGGATAAGCAGCGCCGGGAGCAGGGCCCCCAGCGGGAATATGTGAACGTCGATCCCGATCAGGAATGGTAAACAACCGTCCCCCGGAGTTGACCCTCCGGGGGACTTTTGCGCCGGGTCAAACAGCTTTCCAACGCAAACGAGAATCTCAAACCGAACTGCAACTCGCTACATCCGCATTAGGTAGGTGTTCTCATATATTATAGATTCAAGAGTATTATCAGAGGTATTTCATAAGAGGTGGGTTATTGAATTTGTCATTTATCTATCATTGTAGCCGTTGATTATTGGGTTTGACATGTGTGGGTCTGGCTGGTCAAAAGCACTCCCCATTGCCCGGCCTATACATTGAAAAAGCCCCTGGACGCTCGTTCAGGGGCTTTAATCACAGGTAGAGCAGGTTTCACAGACTCCCGGGGTTTCAAAATCCCGGGAGTCTTGCATATCATAGTGTGCTTATTACTCCCCGATGATCTTGATCAGGGCGCGCTTGCGCCGGCGGCCGTCAAACTCGTAATAGAAGATTTGTTCCCAGGGGCCGAAATCCAGCCGGCCTTTGGTGACGGCCACGACCACTCCCCGGCCCATCACCTGACGCTTGAGGTGGGCGTCGGCGTTATCTTCGCCGGTCCGGTTATGCCGGTACTGGCTGGTGGGTGCGTGGGGCGCCAGGCCTTCCAGCCAGTCATTATAGTCCTGATGCAGGCCGGATTCATCGTCGTTGATGAAAACCGACGCCGTGATATGCATTGCATTGATCAGGCAAAGCCCTTCCTGGATCCCGCTTTCCTGGAGAGCTTCCCGGACGTGGGGCGTGATATTGACCAATCCACGCCTGTTAGGGATGTCGAACCAGAGTTCCTGGCGGTAGCTTTTCATGGTGATCCTTTCTTTGGTGGTGTTCCTATACTGGATGATACCATCCGCACTGCTTAGGGATTGATCTCGAAGGACGCCATCATCTGGTCGAGCAAGTCTAAGCCAGGGAAGAAGTTCCCCACGTATTGGTTGTTCAGCCATGCGATCGTTTCTGCAATATATGAATCCCAGTTATCTTCGAATGCCATCCAATCGTCTACCAGGGTGAGACCATCGTCAGGTAGACCTAAATGCATCACTGGCAGCACCGCGCTGATGTAGTAGCGGCCGTCGTCCGTGAGTCCCTGGTAAGTGTAGAATAGGTTTTGGTTATCGACCGGCCAAAGCGCCTGGCCGTACATGGTTAAATAGCGCACGCCGGTCCCGTTTTGGAAATCAAAATAGGCGACCTGGGCCGAGAAGATCTGCGCAGCGGGCCAGATCGGCAGGAAAGGCAGATTGCTCATATTGCCGCCTGCAGGTTGGCTGGCAAGGGTTGCTTGCAGATTGTCGATCACGTCCGATGCTGTGGGGCTGATCGCGCGGTATTCGTCCACGGGGTAGATGGCGATGACGGGGGTGTGGAAGTGGTCGGCGATGGCGTAGCCGCTGAAGGTGAACTCATAATAGGTCGGATAGGTCTCACCAGGCATGTAATCTTCGCCCATGTTCTGGCCGGGAACGGTCGCGGCGTTCACATTCGCGGTGATGCTGGGATCGAATGAGAAACGAATCCCCTCGTAGCTTATGTCCGGTTCCTGTGGTGGATCAACCGGTTCAGTTTCAACAATGGGTGCGCTTTCTTCAGTTATCTCGACAAGCTGGTTTTGTTGGGCCATGTTTTCCAGCGCAACCTGGGTTTGCTGTAGGACCACCCTGGTTTGCTCCAGGGCGATGTCCTCCCCATCATCTGACAATCCCAGGTCCACCGTGCAAGCCAGTGACGCAAGCATCAGGATCAGCAGCGCGATCAAAAGCCGTCGCAGGGATTGGGGTTGTGTTTTGGCGGTCTTCATTTTCTTCCTCCAGTTTATTTTCATCTCAAATGGTTAGGATTATTTTATATTAAATTGATGGCAATTTCACCCAAATTGGGGAATAAGGAGCTGATTCGATGCCGCAGGGAACAAGAATTTGTTACAATGGAAGCAGCTATTCGGATCTCTCTAGAGGGAAGGGATGGGAAAGATGCTGGTCTCGAATCTTAACGATGGGGTTTGGCGAATGAGCGCGCTGGGAGAAGAAGATTGGGTGCCCACGACTCTGCCCGGAGAAGTCCATGTGGCCTTGATGGCGGCCGGACGGATCCCGGATCCTTTTATTGCGGACAATGAGCTTCAGGTGATGTGGGTAGCTGAGACGGATTGGGAATTCGCAGGCACGATTGAGGTCTCCGAAGCCCTGCTCGCTGAAGACAGAGTCGAGCTCCAGTTTGACGGTCTGGATACGCTGACGGATGTGTATCTCAACGGTGAATGCCTGGGGAAGACCGATAACGCTTTTCGTTCTTATGCCTGGGAGGTGAAAGATCTGCTGAACGAAGGAGAAAATCAAATCTGGATCGTCTTCCACTCCCCGGTCAATTATGTTAAACAACTTCAGGAAAAGAACCCCCTACCCTCACCTGAGCAATCCATTCAAGGCGGGCCTTATTTACGCAAGGCGCCCTGTCAGTGGGGTTGGGATTGGGGTCCGATGCTGCCGCCGATTGGCATCTGGAAGGACGCCCGGCTGGTGGGCTACAGTAAGGCTCGCTTGGGCCCCGTGCACCTGCAGCAGGACCATCATTTTGGTGGGGAAGTGACCGTAACGGCCGAAGCTGAAATTGAAAAATGGGCGGATCCGCCGCTGCAGCTTTGCATGACCATGGTAGATCCCGATGGAAAAACTTTTGCCACGACCTGCAAGGTGTTGAATGGCACAGCTGCCGCGTCCATTGAGCTGCCCGAACCGCAGCTCTGGTGGCCGAATGGTTATGGGGACCAGCCGCTCTATCAGGTGCGGGTCAGTCTCCGCACTGAAGATGAAGATTTATTAGATCAACAAACTTTTCAGTTGGGGCTGCGCGCGCTGGAATTGGTACAACGGGAGGATAAGTACGGCGAGTCCTTCACCTTTGTCATCAACGGCGTCCCGGTCTTTGCCAAGGGCGCGAATTGGATCCCGGCTGACTCTTTCCCGACCCGGATCACGCGAGAGATGCTCGAAGGACGACTGTCCGACGCCGCCGAAGCGCACCACAATATGATCCGTGTCTGGGGTGGTGGCTTATATGAAAGCGAAGACTTTTACGATCTTTGTGATCAGGCTGGTATTTTGGTTTGGCAGGATTTTCTATTTTCCTGCAGTATTTATCCCCTCGGGGATGAGGCATTCGTTGAAAACATCCGGCAGGAAGTTGTCGACAACGTCCAACGGTTGCGGCACCGGGCGAGCCTGGCGCTTTGGTGCGGGAATAACGAAATGGACTGGGGCTGGGAAGCCTGGGGTTGGAATATGGAAGAATTGGAACCCTATCGAGAAGCGTATAAAGCCTTCTTTTATGAGACTCTGCCAGCCTGGCTAAATGAGTTGGACCCTGAAACGGCTTACTGGTTCAGTTCCCCTTCCTCAGGTACCCCGTTTGAGAATGCCAATTACAATGAAAGAGGCGACGCGCATTATTGGGAAGTCTGGCATGGGTCAAAACCCTTCACAGCCTATCGGGAGCAATATCCCCGTTTTATGAGTGAGTTTGGTTTTCAATCGCTCGCGCCGCTCAAGACGATCCAGGCTTTTGCGGATGAGAGCCATTGGAACCTGACTGATTACATTATTGAGCATCACCAGCGCAACCCATGGGCCAGCGCACTGTTCATGGGGCAGATGGCGCTCTATTACCGCATGCCGGTTGATTTCCCTTCCCTGGTTTATATGACCATGGTGCTGCAGTCGGAGGGCATCCGCTACGGTGTGGAACACTGGCGGCGGAATCGGCATCGGGTCAGCGGGACGCTCTACTGGCAGCTGAACGACTGCTGGCCGGTGGCGTCCTGGTCGAGCATTGACTATTTCGGCCGCTGGAAGGCGCTGCATTACGCCAGCCGAAAATTCTATGCGCCGTTGTTGCTCTCTATTGAGGATGACGAGCAGACCGCACAGATGAAGGTGCACCTGACCAGTGACCTGCAGACGACCTGGACCGGTGAGGTCCATTGGCGCTTGATGCGCCTGGACGGTGGTGTGCTGGAGGGGGGACAGGTTGAGGCGACGGTTGAGCCCTTTTCTTCGGTGATGCTATTTGAAAAGGATTTCGGCCATCTGACGCTGCCGGAGAAACGCGAGACGGTCTTCGTCGCCCAGTTGATCCACGATGGAGAAGTCTTGGCGACCCAGGTGGCGACTTTTGTGCGCAACAAGCATGTGCAATATACCGACCCGCAGTTGAAGGCGTACCTGCTGGAGGGGCAAGGGGACACTGCGACCATTGAAATTGTAGCGTCTTCGCTGGCGCGTTTTGTGGAACTCACGCTTGATGATGCGGACGTGATCTTCAGCGATAATTATTTCGACGTGCTGCCTGGTGAGACCG
>JAXHUD010000132.1:0-6627 GCA_034189815.1 Chloroflexota bacterium | reverse complement strand
CTTCTGGCGGGTACCTGTGCATTTTAATCCTGCAACGGTTTTGTCAAGCATGGGAACTCAAGCTCTAAATAACATTATCCTGGGTTTTCGGATGTTATTTTTCAGTGTGAACTTGATTTTTATTTCGAGTACCGTAGCGGCGTTATTATCAAAAAAAATGAGGCAGTTGTGGTCCCTTTCAAATTTTCATTGGATAGTTGCCGGGAGTGTTTGGGGCGCATCAGTAGTTTCTTCCATCCTTGAGCATGGGACCAACCCCCGATTTTTGGTACCCTTACAAACTGCTGTCGTCTTTTGGTCCCTTTGGGTCCTCTGGCAGACCTGGCAGGTATGGTGGACGCGGCGGGGTGAACGAAAGCTCGGAGAACAAGGTTAAGCAAATGCGATTAAAAAAATGGGGTTTCGAACATTATCTACTCCTGATCTCGACGGCAAGTCTGGGGCTGGGTGCGGGCTTCCAGGGGGCTACCGGCGCTGGCGCCTTCCTGCCGGGCTTCCTGGCCGCCTCGCTGTTGATCTTCGTCTGCAGCTTTCTGATGCTGCTGACCTGGCGTTGGGCCGGGGGGGGCAAAGTCCTCGCCTGGATGATGATCCTGGCTTTTGTGTTGCGTCTGGTCCTGGCGGCCTTCCTGATTTGGGGCCTGCCGCAGTTTGGTTATGACACCGGACCCCAGCAAATCGGTTTTGTGTTTGAAGACGCTTTCCGGCGGGAAGAAAGCGCCTGGCAGTTGGCAAAATCGGATCAATCCCTGCTGAGGGCTTTCAGCGATGAATACAACCGGGATCAATACGGCGGGATGCTGATGTTGAGCGCGTTAGTCTACAGGGTGCTTACCCCGGATGCTTACCGGCCTGGCTTGATCGCTATCCTTTCTGCTGCAGCGCTGACGCTCAGCATTCCTCTCTTCGTAACCACACTGCGACGCCAGTTTACCCGACGGACGGCGACGTGGGCAGGTTGGATCCTGGCACTCTATCCCGAAGGTCTGTTGTTGGGCGCCGCTCAGATGCGGGAACCTTTCTTCATATTATTAATTTGTATCCTGTTCTGGGCCCTGGCACATTGGCTGGATCGCGCCCACCTCAAACTGGTGCTGCCTGTCTTTGCCCTTGGGACGGTAACCTTTCTACTCTTTTCCTACCGAGTTGCCATCCCCAGCCTGGGCGTCTTGTTCCTGTGGGTGTGGGTGGTCGAATCCGGACGGATGACAAAGGTCTGGCTCAAGGTCCTGGGTTGGGCGCTGATTGCCCTGGCGGGTGTGGGGAGCCTGTACTTCATCCGCCCCTGGTTGGCAGAGGTCTTGCGCTGGGACGCCCACCTGACAGTGATGCAATCCGGGATGGTGCAATTCCTGCTGGAACGGCTGCCGGCTGGTTTGACCTTCCCCTTTATCCTGATTTATGGTCTGCTGCAGCCGGTGCTCCCGGCCGCCATCGCCGTACCGGGCCCTGCGATCTGGAAGAGCATTTCGATCTTCCGGGCTTTGGGTTGGTATACGCTGCTGCCGCTTTTGGTCTATGCGACTATTCGTATTTGGAAGGCCGAACCGCCGGTGCGTAAACGTTGGCTGGGCGTTTTCCTCATGGCGGCCTTGGCCTGGCTGCTGATTGCCTCGGCCCGGGCCGGCGGCGACCAGTGGGACAACCCCCGCTATCGCACGATCTTCCTGCCCTGGATGGCGCTGCTTGCAGGGTGGGGGCTGGATTTCGCCGGGCGGACCAAAGACCGCTGGCTGGGCCGTCTGTTGGCCGTGGAAGGCGTGTTTTTGCTGTTCTTCACGGAATGGTATGTCAGCCGCTATTTCCCCGTCATCCCCCGCCTGGAATTTGAGCTCATGGTCGGTCTGATCGTGGTCCTTAGTCTGGCGATCCTGCTAGGTGGCTGGCTTTGGGACCGACGAAAAAAGTTGTCAAAATAAGGCGCGAAGCTTTGCCTTGTTTAATGAGGATGTTGAATCTTGGAAACTGGCAAGTCGACCCAACCTGAGACCCTAAAATTGCGAATCGCTGAGGTGCGTTTGTACATCGCAGCCGTCATCATGGTGGATGTCCTGGCGATTATGCAGGGGCTCAGTCAGGCCCGCGGTGTCGGGTCGGTCTTCGGCGGCTATTCCGGCGGCATGCTGCTGGCGCTGGCGCCCATCGCTGGGACGCTGGTGCTGATGGCTGTCGCGGCCGTCATGCTTATGACCCGGCGCGCAGCCCGGGTGGTGGCCCTGGCACGGGGAACATTCGAATGGTTGGCACGGATTCGCAAGGTCTTGTTTCCACTTTTTATTCTGATCTCGCTTCTGATTCCGGCGGCTTTCCTTTTGGATATCCGGGTGCCGGTCTTGTGGTACTTCCCATCGGTCTGGCAGTTCGGGCAGCTCGTCCTATTGGGTGCGGCCCTTCTGAGCACCACGCGCAGGTTCAGGCCCTCGCTGGGCCTATTGGCGAGCGCCACCCTATTTGGCTTCGGTTTGGTTGTGATGCGCTTTCTGCCGGAACTCAGCGCCTACCCGCTGACGATGGATTGGTCTGAGGCCACCCGGTTTTTCGATGCTTCGCTGTTCTTCTCCCGCCGGGTCTACGGCGCACGCTTCCCGCTGCCCGTGCTGGACCCGACCCGTGCATTGCTGCAATCTCCGCCTTTCCTGATCCCTGGGCTGCCGATCTGGGCGCACAGGCTCTGGCGGGTGTTGCTTTGGCTGGGCGCCACAACACTCGCCGGGCACGCACTGGCTAAACGGATCAAATTTACTCATCCTTGGCTGCATTGGGGCCTGGTTGCCTGGTTTATGCTCTTCACCTTCCAGGGACCGGTCTATTTCCACTTGATGGTCGTGGTCATCATCGTTCTGCTGGGCTTTGACCGGGCGCGGCTTTGGCGATCGCTGTTTGTCGTCGGCCTGGCATCCATCTGGGCCGGGCTCAGCCGGGTGAACTGGTTCCCCGTTGCGGGGCTGCTGGCCGCCGTGCTCTTTATTCTGGAGGTACCCGAGGAGGAAAAAGGCTTCTGGCTCTATTTGCGCTGGCCCTTGCTGGCCGTCGTGTTGGGACTCGGGGGGGCTTTCGCCGCCCAGGCGGGTTATGCTGCCCTCAGTGGAAATCCCCATGAAGCCTTTGCCACCAGTTTCGATTCCCCGCTTTTTGCCTACCGTCTGTTCCCTAACCCGGCCTACGGCCCCGGTGTAATCCACCTAATGCTCGCTGCGAGCATCCCCTTGTGGTCCATTCTGGGTTGGTCCCTAGTCCGTCGCCCCCGACGGTGGCGCACCCTGCGACTCGCGGCGCTCTTGGTGATCCTGCTTGGATTGATGGGAGCGGGATTGGTCGTCAGCACCAAGATCGGCGGCGGCAATAACCTGCACAACCTGGATGCCTATCTGGTCGTCCTGGCTGTGATAAGCGTCTACGTCGCTGCCGACCGTTTTGTGCCCGACCGGCCGGACGCGGGTCGTAAACAGGCGGTCCCGCAAATGTTGCTCTTGCTGGCCTTCCTGGTGCCAATGGTGACCCAGCTTGCTGCGCTTACACCCCTGCCGGACCTGGACGGCGAGCAGGCAGTGGAAGACCTGGGCAGTGTCCAGACGCTGATTGATAACCTCGAGCCCGGCGAAGATGCGGTGCTGTTCATTCAGGACCGACACCTGATCCCGATGGGGCTGGTTCAGGACGTGGACCTGGTCCCCGAATATGAAAAAGTCATCCTGATGGAGATGGCGATGTCGAACAACGAGGCATATTTAGACCAGTTCCATGCCGATCTTCAAAGTCAGCGATTCGATCTGATTGTGATGGAGGAGATCCAGATCTATATCCTCTCGCCGGACCACTACTTTGGTGAAGAGAATAACGTTTGGATTAATCAGGTTGTCTATCCGATGCTGGCCCATTACCAGGTGGTTTTGGACCTGCCCGAGAGTGGTCTGACCATTTTAGTCCCCAAAGGAGAATGATAGAATAAGGGCTTTCGTCGTTAGTCTGCCCGCCGCTCACCTTGACGATTGCATGGGCAGGGTTATAATTCAATTGTTGAAATTATGACTAACACGACATTGAGAAACGACGAATACCGAGAGCTGGCATTGCTGCAGAAGATCGAGGCTGACCCCGATATCTCCCAGGCGACGTTGGCGGAAGAGCTGGGCGTGGCGATTGGTACGGTTAATTGGCACCTGAAACGGCTGGTGGAAAAGGGCTTTGTGAAGGTCAAGCGAGCTCGGCGGCGTAAACTGCGCTACATCATCACGCCGGAGGGCATCTCCCTGCGGGCCAGACTGACCATGGATTACATCCAGCAGTCCTTCCGCCTGTTCCGTCACATCCGTGAAAAGGCGACTGCGATTCTAGAGCGCCTTGATGGGATGGGCGTGCACACCATCCGGCTGGAAGCCGAAGGCGATGTCGCCGATGTATGCCGGCTAACCTGTATGGAGCACCATTTCACCCTGACCGAAAATCCCCAAGCCCCGGCTTTGGTGGTAGACGGGATTAAGGTCCGGTTGGAAATGGATTCGAAAGAACCGACTCAGACTAAAAAAGAGGCATGATGGAAAATACGATCGATTTGGCTGAAAAACGCATCTGTGTGACCGGGGGAGCGGGTTTCTTGGGGACCCATCTCCAGGCAGAGCTGCGCAAACGCGGGGCGAAAGACATCTTCGTTCCCAGGATTGACGACTATGACCTGGTGGATCGCGATGCGATCAGCCGGATGTTATCCGATTCGCAGCCGGATGTGATCATCCACCTGGCGGCGCATGTCGGCGGAATCGGCGCCAACCGTGAACGCCCGGCCGAATTCTTCTACGATAACCTGATGATGGGCGTCCAGTTGATGCATCAGGCCTATGAACGCGGCGTTGAAAAGTTCGTGGCTATCGGCACGGTTTGCGCCTACCCCAAGTTCACCCCGGTGCCCTTCAACGAGGAGGACCTCTGGAAAGGCTACCCTGAAGAGACCAACGCACCTTACGGCCTGGCGAAGAAAATGCTGCTGGTGCAGTCCCAGGCCTACCGGGACCAATATGGCTATAACAGCATCTTCCTACTGCCGGTGAACCTTTACGGTCCCGGCGACAACTTCAACCCCAGGAGTTCCCATGTGATCCCTGCCCTGATCCGCAAATTTGCAGAGGCAAAGGATAACGACGACGATTATATCGTGGTCTGGGGCGACGGCTCTCCGACCCGCGAATTCATCTTTGTGAAGGACGCCGCCCGAGGCATCGCCCTGGCAACTGAACGGTACAACGAGTCCGACCCGGTCAACCTGGGCTCGGGTTTCGAGATCAGCATCAAGGACCTTGCCGAAAAGATAGCAGAAAAAATGGACTTTGCGGGTGACCTGGTTTGGGATAAGACCAAACCCAACGGGCAGCCCCGCCGCGCGTTGGACACCAGCCGAGCCTGGGAGAGATTCGGCTTTGAGGCGACCACGGATTTTGATGAGGGCTTGCAGGAGACCATCGCCTGGTATCTGGAAAACAGGAGCTAAATGGCAGAACTGATGGAAAAAACCACGCCAGTTCCAGCTGAGACGCCGGTGACCTACCTGCGTCCTTCCAAAGGCTGGCTGTCGATTGACTTCAAAGAACTTTGGCGCTATCGGGAATTGATCTATTTCCTCACCTGGCGCGATATCAAGGTCCGCTATAAACAGGCTGTGTTAGGCATAGCCTGGGCGGTGCTTCAGCCCCTGCTGACCATGGTGATTTTTACGGTCATCTTCGGCATGCTGCTCAACACCCCTTCGCAGGATGTGCCCTACCCGCTGTTCTCGCTCACGGCGCTCTTACCCTGGCAGCTTTTTGCCAGCGCGCTGCAGCGCTCGAGCGTCAGCCTGGTGGGGAATGCCAACCTGCTCACCAAAATTTACTTCCCCCGCCTGGCGATCCCGCTTTCTTCGGTCTTCGCCGCGCTGGTGGACTTCCTGATTTCTTTTGTTGTGCTGATCGGCGTGATGATATATTATCAATACTGGCCCGGCTGGAACGCGCTCTGGCTGCCGCTGTTGGTCTTGCTGGCGCTGCTCACGGCCCTGGCGGTAGGGTTGTGGCTCTCGGCCCTCAACGTGCAGTACCGCGATATTCAGCACATGGTGCCCTTCATTATCCAGGTCTGGATGTACGCCTCGCCAATCGTTTACCCTGTGGAAACCATCCCGGCCGGCATCTGGCGCACCCTTTATGGGCTTAACCCGATGACGGGCGTGATCCAGGGCTTCCGCTGGGCGTTGCTGGGCGGCGCGCCGCCGGACCTGACCATGCTCATTTCGGGCGCGGTTGTGTTGGCGTTATTGACTAGTGGATTATTCTATTTCCGGCGGATGGAAAAAACCTTCGCCGATATTGTATAGGTGTCTATGACCGATACAGTGATTCGAGTTGAGGGACTTTCCAAGCGGTACCAGATTGGCCTGGCGCAAGATCGGCCCGATACGTTTCGGGACCTGCTGGTGTCCGGTGTGCGCCGGATCGGCCGCGCCTTCCGGCGCGGGTCCGAGAGCCGCTATGACGACCCCGGTCATATTTGGGCTTTGCGGGATATTTCCTTTGAGGTCCAGGCTGGCCAAGTACTGGGCATCGTCGGCCGCAATGGGGCCGGGAAGAGTACGTTGTTGAAGATCCTCTCCCGGGTGAC
>JAXHUD010000131.1:0-6780 GCA_034189815.1 Chloroflexota bacterium | reverse complement strand
GACCAGTAATTGGATTCGGCCCATTTGCCTGATATTCGAAGCGACCTGGGTGCTGTCCATCCGTTGCCGACCCGTTTTGACCTGGTAGGCTTCAATTTGTTCATCTGTGACCTGGGCAAAGGCTTGATCCAGCAGGTTGACCCCGGTCTCCTGCATATAGCGGCTCAAGCGTTCTCGAAAGTTGTAAAGGGTGCGCAGTTCAAAGTAGCCTTCACTTAATTGACGATACCCCAGAGCGTATCTCACCTGGATGTTGTAGCCAAACTGCTCATAGAGTTGCTCGTCTGTCCATCCATTGCCCGCTTTTAGAAATTCCAGACCGACCAACACGTTCACAGGAATGTTGGGTCTTGACGGACAATCTGCATAGAGGACTTCAAATGCGCTCTCATCAATTCGGCAGAAAAAATCTCGATAAAAGACCCCACTCCATGAATCCACGATCCCTTTTTGCAACTTCTCCGGCAATTCGTCTATATGACTGGTGAGCGGGATTTGCAAATGTTCATGGTTCTTTTTAAACATAGGGTACCTTTGGGTTTCGTTGTTGTGTTTGATACCTCTATTATATTAAAGTTTTCAGTTTTTCGCGAGTTAATTTGGAGGATTATTGTCCAGTCGTTTTTTCAGTAGACTCAAGTATAAATCTTATCGAAATTTTATATTTCTTTCACCCACCGGAGCAATCTCCTTGATCACAGGATACATCAGTTAGCAAACTCATCCCTTTCCTGTGACAAATTAGTCCTGATTGCGAACTTATCTACTTCACCCCATCCCATAAAGCATCACGAGGTAATAGCCCAACAGCGCAGCCCAGATCCAGGTGTCGATCCGGTCCAGAATGCCGCCGTGGCCTGGGATCAGATTCCCGGTGTCCTTGACCTCTGCCGTGCGCTTGAAAAGGCTGATCAGCAGGTCGCCGACGGGTGAAAGGACCCCCACAGCCAGGCCAATCACTGCGCCGTGCCAAAGCGCTGATTCAGCGGGCAGCCAACCCACGCGCCGCCAAAGCAGCACCAACAGCGCGCCGCCAAGGGTGCCCGTGACAATCGCGCCTATCAGGCCCGCCCAGGACTTGTTCGGGCTGAGCCGCGGGCTCATTTTGGCTTTGCCTAACCAACTGCCGAAATAATAGGCGCCCGAATCGGCCAGCCAGACGGCCGGCAGCGTGGTCAGCATCCAGCCGCGCCCTGCGGGCAATGCCCGCAGATCAATCAGATAGCTCCCGACCCAACCAATATAAATGACGCCGCTCAACGTGACGGCAAAGTTAAAAGCCGCCGAATCGTCGCCCCGCTCATATTGCACCAGCGCAGCTACCGCCGCAGCGAAAATCACCAGCGCAATCAGCAAGCCGCCAAACCAGGTCGGCAGCAACCAGCGACCTAGCGCAATCAGCGCAACCCCACCCATCATCACTGGTACCGATGGATTTGTTTGCAATTTTCGAAACAGGCGGGCGTATTCAAACGCCGCGACCAACAGGACGGCAATGAAGAACAAGTTATGGACCCAGCCCCCAATGACGATCATGATTAAAACAAGCGGCACGAAAAGTAGTGCCGCTTTTACTCTTTGTGAGTGCATTATCTTGTCCTCATCCCTCAGGAGTCGGTCAGCCCGCCGAAACGCCGTTCACGCTGGTTATAGGCCTCGATCGCTTTCCTGAGTTCCTCCTTACCGAAATCGGGCCAATAAACAGATGGAAAAATCCATTCCGAATAAACCGTCTGCCAGGTGAGGAAGTTACTGGTGCGCTGTTCGCCAGAGGTGCGGATGACCAAATCCGGGTCCGGAATACCTGCAGTGAACATATACTGATTGACCAACGCCTCATCCACCTCCTCGGGGTCCACGCCGTCCTCAAGCATCCGCTTGACCGCATGCACGATCTCATCCCGGCCGCCGTAATTGAAGGCTAGCACAAAAGTGATCCGATCGTTATCTTTGGTGATCTCAACGGCATGACGCACTTTCTTCTGCAAAATATCAGGCAAGCCGTCGAGATGGCCGATGTGAAGCAGTTTGGCGCCTTCCTCGCTCAGTTCTCCCAGGTCACGGTCAATGACTTCCGAAAAGATCTGCATCAGCCCCGCCACTTCCATTTTGGGCCGGGACCAGTTCTCGGTAGAGAAAGCATAAACGGTCAGGTACTTGACCCCAAACTCAACACAGGCACGCACGATGTCGCGTAAATTATCCGTGCCGGCGCGGTGCCCGGCCACTCGGGGCTTCCCGCGCTCCTTGGCCCAGCGACCGTTGCCATCCATGATGATGGCGATGTGTCGGGGGGCTTTATCAAATACCGGGTTGGTCGAATCAGATGTCATAGGCTGCGATCAAACTTCCATAATTTCTTTTTGCTTTTTTTCACCGATCGCTTCAACTCTTTCGTTGAATTTGTCGGTCAGGTCCTGCAGGTCTTTTTCACCTCGTTCCTGATCGTCCTCCGAGATTATGCCTTCCTTTTCAAAATCTCGCACGTCCTTGATCATATCGCGGCGGATATTGCGGATTCTGACCCGGGTCTCTTCCATCCGGTTGTGCACGATCTTGACCAGTTCTTTACGGCGTTCCTCGGTCAGTTGGGGGATCGTCAGGCGGATGACCTTGCCGTCGTTATTGGGCGTCAGACCCAAATCGGAGACCATGATCGCACGCTCAATATCCTTCAGTGAAGCGGGGTCGAAAGGCCGGATCAACAACTGCCGGGGTTCCGGGACGGAAATGGAGGCCAGTTGGATCATAGGTGTGTTGGTACCGTAATAATCAACGGGGAGACGCTCAACCAGTCCGGGTGAGGCGCGCCCTGTCCGGATCGCACCCAGATCGTTTTCCAGGGTGTCCAGAGCGGATTGCATTTTTTCAGCGGCTTCGCGCAGGATATCTTTAATCATATTTTGACTCCTTTATGGTCTTCCCGTGTCTGAGAGTATTAAGCATACAATAAAAAATGCATCTCGTCCACCAAAGCCCTCATCCCTCCAGGCTACTCAAAACGCCCTGTCGTTTACAGGGCGTTTGTGGGCGATATGTAAATTGCAACGTTTACTGGTTGGCGACCAACCAGTCGATCATTTGAGCTTTCTCTTCTTCGGAAACCTGAGCGCCTTTGGCGATCATTGAATCGAAGACCGTTGACCAGCGCGATTCGGAATAGCTGTTGTCCCAGACGCGATCAACGCTGTGACACTGGCTGCATTTTTCTTCAACCAGAGCTTGCATCTCGGCGTCCGATAGGGTGACCGTGGTGGTCGCATCCGTCGGGGACGAGGATGAGCAGGCTGAGATCAATAGCATGATAATAGCAATGAAAGCAAGGGTTAATAAGAGCGATTTCTTCATGTCGAACCTCCAGATCCAGGGGATTGACGAGTCATTATTTCTCTCTGACTTAATTATATCCGAGAAGGGCGCCCGAGGGAAAGTGCTTTGACAAGTGCTTTGACAAATGCCGAGAGAATCTCTTACTCAACTGGGCAGCGCTGGCAAAGACGCCGCACAAGCAGGGCAATCAGATAGGCCATTCCAGCCACCAGGATGATCGTGGCGCCGGAGGTCAGGTTGAAGGCATACGAGAGGAGCAGGCCGCCGATGGTGAAGACCACGCTGAGGCCCGTCGCCAGCCACATGATCTTATCCATGCTCTTGAGAAATAACGATCCAATCGCAGCCGGGATCGTCAGCAAGGCAATGATCATAATCAGGCCCACCACCCGCATCAGCATTACCACAGCCAGGCCGATCATCGTGACCAGGAGAATATATAGGAAGTTCACAGGCAGATTACGCGTCCGGGCAAAGGATTCATCGAAAGCCGTCGCCTGGAATTCCTTATAAAACAACACCACCACTGCTATGACAATCACATCCACAATTAACATCAACCACAGATCGGTTGGCGTGACCGCCAGGATGCTGCCAAAAAGATAACTCATCAAATCCGCTTTATAACCCGGGGTGAGGTCAGCGAAGATGATCCCGATCGCCATTCCAATGGCCCACATCACCCCAATCAGCGTGTCGGGACGCTGACGGGTTGTCCGTTGTGCCCAGCCCATCAGCAGCGATGCCCCCAGGCTGAAGGCCAGCGCGCCCAGCAGCGGGTTGACGCCGAAATAGAACGCCAGGCCAATCCCGCCATAGGCCGTATGCGCCACACCGCCGGAGATGAAGACCATCCGTTTAAGCACGACCAGCGTGCCGATCACGCCGCAAGCCAGGCTGACTAACACGCCGGCAGCCAGGGCATTGCGCATGAAGCCGTAACTGAGGATGCCGCTCATGACCGGTGTTCCTCGTGCTCAGCCAAAACCCGGTGCGGCAGGCCGTGCGCGATCAGGTCCACCGGACAGTTATAGCCTTGTTGCAGCATTTCTGCTGTGACCTGTTTTTCGCCGTGATAATACAAAGTCCGGTTCAGACAGCCTATGGACTTCACATAGCGGGAGATCACGTTGAGATCGTGCGAGATCAACAGGATCGTGACGCCGCGCAGGTTGATCTCATGCAACAGATCAAAGATATGCGCTCGCGCTTCCGCGTCAACACTGATAGTCGGTTCATCCAGGAGCAGCAACTGCGGCTCGCTGGCCAAAGCCCGCGCGATATATACCCGCTGGCGCTGACCGCCGGAAAGTTCCTTAAGGGAGCGGTCCGCCAAATCACCCAGCTCCACCCAATCCAGCCGCGCCGCGACAACGGCATCATCAGCGGCGGTATAGGGTTTGAATAATCGTTTTGGGCTAAGCCGACCCATTCGGACAACATCGCGCACCCGAATGGGAAAATCAGAGTCAAAAACGGTGTACTGGGGGACATAGCCAATGAAGCGCCGGCCCTGTTCAGGAGAGAGCCCCATCACCCGCACCGTTCCCTTGCGGGGCTTGAGCAGCCCCAAAATCACCTTGAGCAAGGTAGTCTTTCCACCGCCATTCGGACCAATCAGACCAATAAAGTCCTCTGGCTGGACCGTCAGGCTGATATCCTTGAGGACATCCTCGCCGTTATATCCGGCGTAGAGGTGCTGGATATCCACCAGGGGCACGTTTTTTGTTTCCTGGGTCGTCATATCGTTCTCGTTTCGTTTTTCATATTTAGTAATCTTACCTGATTTGTTCACTGCCCAAGCGCAGCCGCAAAGGCTTCTGCTACGGATTTAAGGTTGTCCAGCCAGTCTTGCGCCAGGGGATCAACCACGGCGACCGAACCACCGATTTCCTGGGCGATGGCCTGGGCATCCGTCGTGCTGAACCCAGCTTGCACGAAGATCACCTTGATATCGTGTTCCCGAGCCGTATCGACCAGATTGGCTACCTCACTGGCACTGGGGTCCTGTCCGCCGACCTGGACCGCGATCTCTTCCAGACCATAATCATGCGCGAAGTAGCCCCAGGCAGGATGGAAGACCATGAATGTCCGCTGTTCGGCGCCTTCCAGCGTCGACCGGACCTGTGCATCAAGGTCGTCAATTTCTGTGTATAGTGCATCCGTGTTGCTCTGGAATTGGTCAACTGACTCAGGAAGCAGTTCGCTCAGCGCCGCCAGAATGTTCTCGGCAATGATCTTGCCATTGCGGGGTGAGAGCCAGACATGGGGATCCAGCCCGCCCGCCTTGTCATGATCGGGCGACTCTTCGGCGCTCGGATCCGCTTCATCGTCGTGGTCGTGGTCGGCGGTCATCGAAATCCGTTCGATGCCGCTGGCGCTGTCAACGATAAGCATGTCAGGGTTAATCTCTTCAAAGCGCGGCAGCCAGATTTCTTCATAATCCACACCAATCGAGAAGAAGATGACAGAGCCCTCGAGCGCTTTCATTTGCTCGGGCGTGGGCGCATAGGTATGTGCGTTCTCGCCGGGCCCCACCATAACGTTCACATTGACCGTCTCCCCAGCAATGCGTTCCACGAAGTAAGCCAGCGGCAGGATGCTGACGGTGACCGTTGGTACCCCCGCCCCATCTGCATTGGAATCAGGTATGGCGGGCTGACAGGCACTTAAAACAAATACTGCCAATAAAAGCGCTGCCAACAGACTTAGATATTTATGATTTTTGAACATGTTATTCCTTATTGTTTTGATGGGTTTGACAATCGGGGCAAAGGCCGTAAAGCTGCAGGAGATGGTCGTCCACCTCGAAACCGGTCTGGCGCTGGATACGCTGAAGCAATGTAGAGAGATCATCCCCACCGGTAAACTCGATGGCGCGTTCGCATTCCCGGCAGACCAGATGATGGTGATGTCCGGGGGATGCAAGCACATAGCCGTGACAGTCATCCCGGCCGTGCACCCGGCGAACCAGCGCTAGCTGTGCCAGCAGGTCCAGAGTGCGATAGACGGAGACCAGGCCAATATCCTCACCCCCAACCACTGCGCGTTGGTGAATGCTCTGTGGGGAAAGCGGCACCTGCGCCTCATTCAGGATGGACATCACAACTATGCGGGGGTGCGTGAGTCGTAATCCTTCCTGGTTGAGTCGTTCCTGCAGATCCATATGGACTCCTTATTGATAATTATTTTCAATAAGGGTGAATATATCCAATGTAAAAGGGAAAGTCAAGAGGAGTCAGGTATTGTGTCAGGTATTAGAGAGGAGGTATTTGGGTCATTGGGGGTTGTTAAGGATTGGAGCGTAGGCATTGGGGAGGAGAGAACAGCAGACGGTGCAATGGGGAAAAGACAAGGGGTTATTTACGTACGAACACCCCCGGCCGGCGTAAACCAGGGGTGAAAGAAATTTGCAAATTTTGGGTCGCCGCGCTAATGGGGCGGTTGAGA
>JAXHUD010000130.1:0-6784 GCA_034189815.1 Chloroflexota bacterium | reverse complement strand
ACGACCCCATCAACCGCTGAACCCCCAATGAAGGTAATTGAAGGCGGTTAGCCCGTACGTGAACACTTGAAGAAATAAACAGCCTCTCCAAAAGTTGTGATGCTGTCTAAACTATTGACCTGAACATAGACTTTATCCACAGAATCACCGTCCAGGATAATTCCAGCAAAGGACCACAATAGATCCGCATCAAATCCGTCATAATTTCAAGTCCAGACCCGGACCTGATATTAATTTATACTTATTCGACCTTGTATATCGATTTAGAGATCACAAAAGATGTTTGTAGTTCCAATCCCAAGGATCCAAAGTTTTCTTTCAGTTTTTATTTTACTTATTCCTTGTAAGAATAGACTTCACTTGTTCCAGCAATTCTAACCGCTTTCCCCGGTATTCGTTCTCTGCGAGTTCTCCCTCAACAAACTGGTTATCCAGCCGGGCAATAGCCGCTAATAAGGACTGTACCTCACTGGGCCACTGGAGGCCGGCGGGTTTCCGCCATTGGAAATATGCGACCACAACTGCCGCAACCAATCCGGCAGCAGCGATGCCAATTTCCAGGCCATTCCGATTCATACCATCGCTAACCTGGCCTTGCACCGAGAAAACCAGGTCCTCTCCCGCTGAAATGGGCGAACCAGCGTAGGTACCCGCGAGGCCTGAATCCGTTTCAACCGTGCCGATATCCGTGATTCCCTCCCCTGAGACGGCGATCCCGCCTAATTCCGATACGATAAAAGCCACCGAGTTCACAGCCAGGTACATTGGCCTTGAAAATTGCATGGTTTCCGAAAACGGCAGTTCATAGCTGAAGAACACTTCCGTAAGGTCCGCGCCAGGGACTACTGGGGCCGTATCTACAAATCCATCTTCAGTTGCCATGAACCGGTCACCAAGACCCCGCCCGCTAAACCAGAGGTTCTGGGCGTCCGCTGGAAGTGAGAAGGCTGTGGTAGCCATCGTCCCAACTTCCTCATTATTGCTTCCGATCCAGGTCTCGTCGCTCTCATTGCTGATCAGATAATACTCTCCCACTCGCAGCGAGCCATCCACTTCGTTAAGCAAAATCGTTAGGTCAGCAACTGAAATATTGCTCGAATCCTGCGTGGTTTCATAAACGGTAATGTTGAGTTCTGGCAGCCCCTCTCCCTCGGTGTAGATTACCGATTCGGAATAGTATGGTACATCCAGGTAAGTGGCAACCGCGATTAATTGGGCGCCATCTATCAAATCAACATCTTCAAACGTGAATGTCCCATCGACAGCGCTGGTGGTTTCATATAAGCCGGTCTGATCCGCTTCAGCGACGATATACAGTGTCACCGGTAAGTCCACCGGGAGCGCAGCGCCTGCCGTTCCGTTTCCAAGCATGCCTTGGATCATTTGGCCGCCGTCCTGTGCCTGGACGATTTGGACCGACAGCCCGAGGGACAACACCAGACACAAAACAGTACCCACCCACCACTTGTTCATTTTGTATCCACTATCGCTTTACCACACTGAGCGCAAAACCGGTCTCCCGGATTCAGTTTATGACCACAATGCGAACAATACTGGGGTGAGAAATTGCGAGTACTGCCCTCACGCAGTCGAGCGATCTCCTTTTCAATCGCCCCATCCAGATCCACCTCTTTCGTTTGAAAAGGATGGGCAATATACGCGACGAGCAAGATCGACAAGGCCAGGACAATCAGGATTGATCCGATATTCATGCTGGTTACTCCATCTCCAATAATGTCAGAATTTCATCTCGCAGGGTCTCGCCATCCACAACGCCAATATGGAAAGCGGCCAAACTGCCATCCGGAGCAATGATGAATGTTTCCGGCACAGCGCTCACACCATATGCGCCGGTGATTCGGCCGCCTTCTTCCACAATCAGCGGGTAGGTGATTCCCAACTCACGTGCCATCGCTTCGACTGCGCTTTGTGTGTCGTCCATTGCGACGCCAAGGAACTGAACACCTTCCGTCTGCAACGCCTGCCAGATGATCTCGAACTCAGGCATTTCGTCCTTGCATTGCGGACACCAGGTTGCCCAGAAATTAAGGACCACAACCTGACCACGGTAATCTTCCAGCGAGAATTCAACGCCGGTGAGATCCGATGCCGAGAATCCCGGTGCATTCTCACCCGTCAGAGGACGACCACTCGCCCTGCCACCCGCGCCCGAAACGCCCCAAAGCGCGATCCCCAATATCACCAGGACTGTCAGGATCAAAAGCGGGAGTACCCGCATCCAGCGCCGTCGTCCGACAGTGGCACCCTCAGCTTCCGTTCTCAGCCGTGGCCACCAGGCAAAGAGTCCACCGATCAGCAGCACAAAACCACCTGCCCATAAGAAGCCGCTGAGCGGATTGACCCGCACGCTCAAGCTGATCTCACCGGTCTCGTCATATCGGAACAGCAGCAGGTAGAGGTCTTCATCCATCCTGCTGCTGATGGCCGGTTCGGCGATGGTCTGGTCATAATTCGGATAATAGGCCATCCGTGGCGTTAATGTCGTCAGGTAATCAGAGTCTTTATAAACTGCTACCGAAGCCCAGGTGTCGAAGTGATCCTCAGTTGATTCCTGGTACAAATCCTCGTAGATCAGTGTGTAATCCCCACTCGACACCGAGTCGCCCGGTAGTGCAGTTACGCTTTGTTCGGTCGCATACATCTGCGTGCCAATTACGCCAACGGCCATTAACACCACTCCGAGGTGCACCAGCGGCCCCCCATAGCCGCCTTCGCCCATTAACGGCAGACGACCCAAGGCAGGTTTGAAACCATGCTTGCTGATGCGAGTTCCGATATCAAATCCGATTTCGCCCAACGCGGTGCCGCCTGCAAAGCCTGCAGCAGCCAGTCCGATCATTGCGGCGGGGCTGCGGAAGCCGCCCACCCAGGCCAGAACCAGCCCTAACATGATCCCAATCAGCGGCGGTAAACCACGCCATAATGACGTTCTGACGGATTTGTAAACCCGGCCGAACAGCGGACAAACGCCAATCAGGAACACCAGCACGCCCAATTGCGGCCCCACCACACGGTTGAACCAGGCTGCAGGCGCTGTAAAAGTGCCGCCGGTCAGCGTTGGCAGCAGCGTGCCAACGAGGATGGAGACCGTGATCAATAACAGAGATAGCAGTGCGAAAAAGAACATTCCCTCACGTGAAAAAATTTTATCCAATGCCACCGGGTTTGCAAATGCTAATCGCTTGACAACCATCAGGATGATTGACCCAAGCAAGATTAACGCAATCAACGCCAAATAATAAGGACCGGAAGTCGACTCACTGAAAGCGTGGACGGATTGGATCAGCCCGCTGCGAGTGGTGAAGGTACCAAAAATGACCAGGGCATAAGACAGCACCGCCAGGCTGACGTTCCAGACCTTGAAACCCTTCCCGCGAGATTGCATCACCAGGCCGTGCATCAGCGCAGTAGCCGTCAGCCAGGGCATCAGGCCGGCGTTCTCTACCGCATCCCAGCCCCAATAGCCACCCCAGCCCAGCACATCATAAGCCCAACGCATCCCCAGAAACAACCCCAGCCCCAGGAACAGCCAGGCGATCAGCAGCCAGCGTCGAGATTTTCGCGGCCAAAGATCCGCATCGCCAACAATCAAGGCTGCGAGGGCATAAGCGAAGGGGATCGCCAACCCGACATACCCTATATAGAGCACAGGTGGGTGAAAGATCATTCCGGGATGTCGAAGCAGGGGGTTCATCCCCTGTCCATCCAGAGGCGCAGAGGTCGTGGCTAGGAAAGGATTAGAAAACACGAGTGTCATCGCTACGAAGAACGCTGTGATCACCGCCAGGATGACCGTTGCCCAGGTCGTCACCGCGGTCCTGTCCTCCTCAATTTTTCGAGCAATGAGGGAGGTGAAGAGCAACTGCAGGAACGCCCACAACAGCAGCGAACCCTCCTGGCCGGCCCAGATCGCGGACATCTTGAGCGCCAGGGGCAACACGCTGTTGGAATGAGTCGCAACATAAATAAACTGGAATTGGTCCGTAATAAAAGCAACTAATAACAGGATCAGAGCAAGAAGCAGGAGGGCTGACCCGCTGTATAGGGCTCGCTGCCCGCTCTCCCGCCAGCTATGGTCATTATTTCTGAGGCCGTAAACCAAAGCGAAAATGGCGTAGAAGGTTGTAAATAGGGCAAGTCCAATGAGGATGGATCCAATTTCCGATAACATTAATACGCTCCTGAGGTCGTTGCTGGCCTGGCGAAAGCGAAGGTCTCAAATTTCCAGCCCTTCAATCTCTGGTTTGAAAAGGATACCAAATTATACCTCCCGCCAACACACCAGGCGCTTCTACATTGTTTTTTAGAGCGAGATCAAAAAGGTGCTGCGGTTGTTACCACAGCACCTAATAAATCAATCGCTGTTCAATAATTAAATTTATTCAGTGTCCTGATCGGAGACTTCTTCCACTGTTTTCTCGCTCACGTCCTCCTTACCCGTTTTCAATTCTTCCAATCGGGTTTCCAGCGGCGGGACCTGCTGGTAATCTTTCTCACCAGCGGGAATGAATTTGATTTTGAGGATTTCATACTTGATCAAGATCAGAAGGATACCAACCACGACCATCACAATCGCAATTAGACGAGAATAGCTAAAAGCCGTCCCGGGGAAGGTGGGTTGATCGGGTCGGAAGAATTCAATTATATTCCGTCCCACACCGGCCGAGATCAGCCAAGCTCCGAACAGGACACCCGGGCGCAGCTTATCCTTATATTTCCGCTCACCCCAAAGCAGCACTCCCAATGCCAGGAAGTTCCAAATCATTTCATACGCAAATGTGGGATGGAACCGGGTCGTCTCCACCGGAAACAGGGCCAAATTATTATATGGGAATATCCGGTTCTCACCTGCGATTTTGATGCCCCAGGGCAGGGTCGTAGGTTGACCATAGAGCTCCTGATTGATGAAATTCGCCGGTCGGGCGACAGCCTGGCCCAGCAATAGTCCGGGGGCCACCGCGTCCATCATCAGCCATACATCCAACTTCATCCGGCGCGCATAAATGAGATAGGCCAGCAGGCCGAAGAGCACGGCGCCAAAGAAATGCAAACCGCCTTCTTTGAGATTGATGATCGAGATCGGGTTGTTTAAATAGCGCATATCCCCACCCAAGGTCGCATTAACCACATACCACAAGCGGGCGCCGATCACCCCGGCCGGCAGGATCCATAACAGGCTGTCCCAAACATAATCCGGGTCCTGATTCCGGCGTCTGAACTCCACGGCTGTCAGCCAGGCAGCCGTAGCCACGCCCAGCATCACCAATACGCCATACCAGTAAAGTGAGAATGAAAAATCACCAATCGTTATAGTGAAAATGACAGGATCAATCATTTTTTCTCCTTATAAATATGTTTTTTTATTCCAGGTAACCCAAGTCCCTCAGGCGCTGCTGAAGGAGTTCATCTTTCAATACCAGTTTATGGCGAGATGTACCGGCGTTCCTCTTGTTTGCAAGTTCAAGGTAGGCATCCAGCACATCCGCTAAAGCATCAATCCGGGCGGCATCCTGATAGGGCTGCACTTCTCTCGGGTCGCCCGCCAGGTCAAACAACACCTTTGACAGTCCCTCCACGGCGATCATCTTTTCATCGCCCTGGTAAACGGCGCGGTGGGTCCGGTCTGCCTGGTAATTATCAATTAATTGAGGGAAATTCCGCTGCATGATCTCAATGGCGTTTTCCGGGCCGTAAGCTTCAGAAACAACGACCGAGTCATTGACGTCGCGCTCAGGTTTGCGCAAGAGGCTCTTGGAACGGACGTCCACTTCCTCCGCATACGGCGTCGGGAGCGTGTCAAATCCGAAGTAATCCATGATGGTATAAAACGTCTGCGTGATCGATACCCGATCGCTGATCCGTTTGCCCTGGCTCTGGCCGGGTACCCGCATGAACAGCGGAACGTGGACCAGTTCCTCATGCACGCCGAAACCATGGCCCATATAGCCATGTTCGCCCAGCATCTCGCCGTGATCTGCCAGGAAGATCACCATGGAGTTATCCCGGTGATAATCCGAATTCATTGTGTCTAGCAACTGTGCCAATAGGTGGTCCTGATAGGCCACTTCCGCATCGTACATATCGGAAAGGGTCTGCGCCTCAATCTCATTGAAGGGTTCCGGCAGAGGAATCAGCCACTGCATCGCCTTGCGATTGAAATCCCGCATGAAATGCTGCGCTTCGGGGGTCTCATAAAAATAAGGCACAAATTGTTTAACATAATCATCGGGTGGACCGTATGGGAGATGCGTTTCCATCAGGTTGAGGAAGACAAAATTGCCGCCTTCACGAGCCTGACCGATCTCATCCACAAATGCCGCCGTATCTTTAATCGAGCGGGCATTCATGCCCTTGAAATTGCCGGCTTTGGTCCAGACGGGGACAAAGAGCGGGCGAAGCGCTGCGAGGAAGAATTCGTTTGGCGAAGCAAATGTGTTCTGGATGGGATAGGATATCCGCCGCAATAACTGGGTATATTTACTCCAAAGCTTGCGGAAGGGTTTCCAGAAGTCATCCAAATCTTTCTGTGGAGTTGAAGGCACCACGCCGCAATAGTTATAAAAGTCATCAAAGCCACGTTTAAAGCCGTTCTGCAGCACGCCCACCAGAGGGTTGTTGCAAAAGCCTGTGGTCCTGATGCCGTTGGCGGAAAGCCGACTCGCCAGGGTCGGGAAGCTCTTGGGCAGCACGTCATCCGCCTGCAAGGTGCCATGTACAGCGGGTACTTCACCACTGAAGAGCGACGCATGTGATGGGATTGTCC
>JAXHUD010000013.1:0-28228 GCA_034189815.1 Chloroflexota bacterium | reverse complement strand
GTTTCCCTCTATTTGCACACGCATGGTCTGGTCATAGGGAGTTCGAGAGAGGAGCGTGATCAGGGCGCCCGGCTGTAAACCCGATTTCCCCAGGTAGCGCAGCACTTCCGGGTCTTCGTGTGGGACGCGCAGGATCGCGCCCTGTGCGCCGACCGAGAGGTCGCTGAGCGCAATTTGCTTGATATCCGGCAGCGTCAGGTCCTCATCGGGAATGGGATCCCCGTGGGGGTCGAATTTGGGATGTTTCAAAACTGCGTCTATTCGGGTTTCGAGCCGGGCAGACATCGCATGTTCCAGAACCTCGGCTTCGTCGTGGACCTCATCCCAACTGTAGCCCAGTTCTGCAACCAGGAAGGCTTCAATCAGCCGGTGACGGCGCAGGATCTTGAGTGCGGCCATCCGGCCGGCCTCCGTCAGCCTGACGCCCTGATGTTTTTGGTAAGTCACGTAAGGAGGCTCGGTCGTTGAGAGCTTTTGCAGCATATTAGTCACGGAAGCGGGTGAGATTTCAAGTACCTCCGCCAACTGACTCGTGGTAGCTTTTCCGCCTTGGAGGGTCAGCTCGTAGATCCGCTTGAGGTAATCCTGGATATTATGACTTAGTTTCTTAGACATTGACCTTCCTTTTATCCTCCCGAAAACGTATTTTAGATACGGCTAAATTTATCTTAGCACAGCCTGCCAAATCCGTCAACAGGATTATTTTTGTTCGTTAAGAACAATAACCGCACCTAATTGGGTGCGGTCAGCATTTAGATAATTATGTTGATAGGAGAGCTATTCCCCGTCCCGCAAGGGTTGATCGATCGGGAGGGCGGGTTCGATAACGGTCGGCGCGACAGCGGGGCTTTCTCGGTGACCCTTGCCGAATTCGCGGATCACGGGGACAAACAGAGAAGCAATGCCAAGGACGACCGTCAGACTTCCGCCCACAATGAACCAGAATTGCGTAGAGGTTGCATCGGAGACCGGCCCAGCAATCGCCAGGCCCAAGGGGCTGGCCAACGCAGAACCAGCCGACAGGAAGGAAAAGACCCGGCCCTGGATTTCCGGTTCCACATTTTCCTGTATCACGGTAAAAAGCGGCCCGTTGACGATGGGATTCAGGAATCCGAACATGGCCATACCGATGATTGACATGAAGAACAGGTTTGAAGGCGCCAGGCCAACGATTAGGACGCCAACGCCGCTAAGGGTCAGTGCGGACATAGACGTGAAGATGCGGTTCTTGAAGCCGCCCCAAGCGCTGAGCACTAATCCGCCCAGGATAACACCGATGCCGAAGACAGAATTGACCAGGCCTAATTCGTAGGCCCCTTTGCTGAAATGTTCGGTGACAACGAGCGGCAGCAACGAAAAGGCGGGGTTGATCAGGAAGTTCGCCAGCATCGCGATCAGGATCACGCCCATCAAGGCTGACCAATTTGAGATGTACTTCCAACCCTCGACCAGGTCTTGCCAAACGGTTGTCCTCAGATCAGGTTTACCGGCCTCACCAGCAGCGGCACGGACCGGCTGGGGGATTTTAAAGAACAGCAGCGGGATCACCGCAAGCGCGGCCGTACTCACGTCAATCATGAGGATGCCCTGGGTGGGCATCAGGTCAATCAGGAAGGCGCCCATCGCCGGGGCGATGATGTTCATGGTGCCGTTGAGAGTCTGGTTCATCCCGGCGACTCGGGAAAGCTGCGACTTGGGGACCATCAATGAGGTTGATGCGGTAATTGCAGCCCATTGGAATTGCCCGCAGGTGCTGCGGATGAACATCACGAGGTAAATATGCCAGACCTGGACGCTGTCCATCAGGAACAAGACGGCGAGCAACAGGGTGAAGAGCGCTGTGATGGAATCGAAGATCATCATCACAGCCTTCCGGTTCCAGCGGTCAACCAGGGTGCCGGCGAAGGGGGAGACGATTACATTAGGAAGCTTACTTATCAGACTGCCGATGGCCAGGACGGTGGCGGAGCCGGTTTGCGCCGTCAGGTACCAGACGAATGCAAACCCGACCAGGCTTGAGCCAAGGACGGAGAAGGCTTGGCCGATCCAAATCGTGAAGAAGCGAACCTGCCATTTATCTTGAGGTTGTTCTTGAGCTGTGTCAGACATGGATTTCCTTATTTTTTTCATCGTGGTTCCGTTTAATGGCCCGGACCTATTTTATGACCGCATAAGAGGACAGGGGACAGGCTTTGATAGGATGAAAAGAGGTATTAGGGCTTAACGAGATAAACTTCCCGGTGGCTATTGGGCGCGCTGGCGCGACATTATAATGCAGGCTTTGGAGTCTGAGCGGGTCAGATAGGGATTATTCGAGGAAAACTTCGATATGTTCTCCATCTTCTTCGTCGAAGATATCCACAATCTGGCCGATTTCACCGGAATTTAACCAGGCATTGAGGTCTTCCATGTCCAGACCTTCAATTTCCGGGGCAAACCGGGCGCCCATCCGAATACCGGAATTAATCAAAGATGCAGGCAGGCGGACGTTGACGCGGGCCTTGCCGGAGTCGGTATCCGTAATCAGCACTCGGAGATAACGTGGTTTCCTGCCGCTGCTGGCGCCCGGCGCGGTTGATTTTGGTGGAATGGCAGGGGCTTCGCTGATCTCTTCCAGGGCTTCAATCAAGCGAGCGCCTTCCGCAGCTGAGACTTTCCCCTCCTGGATCATCATTAAGATGCGCATTCTTTCTTCTGATGAGGCCATCTTATGCTCCTTTCTTTGATTCAACTTCAAGACCTTGTAGAAGCTGCTGTGCCTGAAGCGGCGAGATTTTTCCCTGTTCGAGATCGTCCAGAATTCGACGCCGGTCCTCTGGTGAGAGGGTGGGCTCTTCGTCCTTGCCAGGCTCGAACCCGAGCGCACGGATGACTTCATAAAGCCGATTCCTGAGCGTGGGATAGGAGAGGTTCAGTTCTTCTTCCATCCGGTTGAAGCGACCCTCACAGCGGACAAAGGTCAGGATAAAATTGATCTGTTCGTCGCTGAGGTCTGCAAAGGGACCGGTCTGGGGTTGGAAATGGCCTTCGATCACCGAATCACACCGGGGGCAGAAAAAGCGGGTGACCAGGATGTCAGAATGACAAATTGGACATTTCTCCGGTAATTTTTGCATGACAACCTCCTGATCCGTCGTTGCGTTGATACAATTGAAGTATGATATAATTTTCTTATAAAGTAAAAATCAATACAAACCTGGCGTGCAAGTTCTATTTTCACTACAATTCTAGCATGATATTTAATTTTGTCAATAGCAATATTGACATTATTTATTTAATTGGTTTTATAAATCAATAAAATTTACCTGATAATTAACATAATCAAAAACAAACCATAGAATATTGATTTGTTATAAACCTGGGTAAGGTGGAAAGCTATGGAAACCGGCTTCTGATAGTTTGTTAACTGAGATCGCGTATAATTCCTGGAGTTAAGCCATTTAATAATGAAACTGTACTTTACAGAAGATGGGAGTCGCTGATGAATAAGATAGTGAAAGTTAATGCCACCTGGAAGGGTGGGATGCAAGTTGATGCTGAAACGGCCAAGCACGCTGTGACCGTTGACCAGCCGGAAGGCATGGGCGGCAAGGATTTGGGCGCCAACCCGATGGAATATCAGTTATTTGCCCTGGGAGGCTGTCTGGGGACAATCGCCGCCATCGTCGCCAAGCAAGAACGAATTGAATTGCGCGGTTTCTCGGTCCAAATGGCAGGCGAATTTGACAGCGATTATTTGCTCGGCAAGACGCCGGAAGGTCGCGCCGGGTTCACGGAGATTGACGTCTCGGTGAATATTGATGCAGATTTGACCCAAGCAGAAAAGCAGGCTTTCTTTGAGCGGGTCGATTCCCGCTGCCCGATCTCGGATAACCTGATCAATGGTTCGAAGGTTGTTTTTGACGTCGAGGCCTGAGAGTAAAGTAGTTGTAGGACGGAGGCTACCTCGATTTTCAGGGGTAGCCTTTTTTATGGACACCTGCGCTGTTTAAAAATTGCTACAAAAATGAGCACAAAAAACCCTGTGTGTAGAAGTTTGATATTTGCACCCTGGAAATATTGCGGGCCGCCGCCGAGGGCGGCCCGTACCGCATGACCTCATTAATTAAGGTTTGAAGCATAAGAAACACTTTGTTGTTTATTTTGCCAAGCCTGTTTTCACTATGGAGACTTTTGAAATCCATGATGACTCATTTATTGGAATGCAATTAAATGTAGGGGTGGTCCACTGTAGCTGCCCGTGAGATTTGGTAGATAAATGATGGCATCTATTCCCTGCCTACCGTCACATCCTGCAAGCCAGCCGGTGGGGACGGGGAATCTAGGTATAATGGAAAAAACACTGACCAGCTGGAGTGAAAATGCCCAATCCGATTGTTGAATGTATTCCGAATTTTTCCGAAGCCCGTCGACCGGAAGTGGTTGACGCAATCCTGGCCCAGATCAGGGACGTGCCAGGCGTCCGGGTGTTGGACCGGCATTCGGACATGGACCACAACCGCACGGTGGTGACCTTTGTTGGTCCACCCGAGTCCGTGGAAGAAGCAGCCTATCAGGCGATTGCCAAGGCTGCCGATTTGATTGATCTGGAACAGCACCAGGGCGAACACCCCCGCATCGGCGCGACAGACGTGGTGCCATTCGTGCCGATTTCCGACGTTTCGATGGTGACCTGTGTGGAGATGGCCCGAAGGCTGGCGCAGCGGGTAGGGGAGGAACTCGATATCCCCGTTTACCTTTATGAGGACGCGGCCACCAGCCCCGAACGCACCAACCTGGAAAATATCCGGCGGGGACAATACGAGGGTTTAAAGGAAGAGATCGTCAGCAACCCTGCCCGAAAACCCGACTTCGGGCCGGCGAAACTCGGCAGCGCCGGCGCTACGGTAATCGGTGCGCGGGAGCCCCTGATCGCGTTCAATGTCTATCTGACCACGGACGACGCCACGATTGCGAACAAGATTGCACGCGTGATCCGGCATTCTTCCGGTGGGCTGCGCTTTGTGAAGTCGATGGGCATCCTGGTGGAAGGGCGCGCCCAGGTCTCGATGAACCTGACCAACTACCGGCGCACTGCCATGGCTCGCGTCGTGGAAATAATCAGGCGGGAAGCGGCGCGCTATGGCGTCGCCGTGCACCACTCCGAATTGGTGGGCCTGATCCCCAATCAGGCACTGGTGGACGCTGCGGTCTGGTACATGCAGATGGACCAATTCGAGCCCGAACAGGTGCTGGAGACACGCCTTTATGGTCAGGCGGAAGCAGCAGACCAGGACCTGGTACCTGTTCAGGATAAGCAGTTCCTCGACGCGCTGGCCTCAGAGGAGCCCACGCCGGGCGGTGGGTCCGCTTCCGCCTATGGCGCGGCGATGGCCGCTGCCCTGGTCGCAATGGTGGGGCGAGTGACAGTTGGTAAAAAGAAATATGCCGATGTGGAAAACGAGATCTGGCCGCTGATCGAGAAAGCCCTGGCGCTCAGAGAGACCCTTCAGGCTGCGGTGCAAGAGGACGCCGATGCCTTTGACACCTACATGCAGGCTCGCCGATTGCCGAAAGGGACTGAACGGGAGAAATCTGCCAGGATAAAGGCGATCCAGGCGGCTTCGATTAAAGCCGCCGAGGTGCCGCTGCGAGTTGCAGGGCAGGCAGCCAATGTGCTGGAATTAGCGGTCAGAGCGGCAGAGATCGGGAACGTGAATGCGATCTCCGATGCAGGTTCAGCCGCTTCTTTTGCAAGGGCAGCGATCAACGGTGCGAGCCTGAACGTGCGCATCAATCTGCTGGGACTGGAGAAAGAGACCCGCGCGGCCCGGATGCTCAATGAGCTGCGGGGGATTGAGAAACAGGCTGACAAACTGATTAAGTCGCTTCAAAGCATCTTGCATGAACGGGGCGGATTGGACCTCGGCTGATCTTGCGCACTTGTTATCGTTTGTTTTTGTTCCTTCTGGCGGCGACATTCCTCACTGCCTGCGTGCCTGGCAAGGCGGCGACGCCCGTCCGGACGGCAGCGGCCCTATCATTTCCGGCGACCGCAACAGCGACCGCTGCTTCTACTGAAACCATGGCAGCGCCTTTGCCAACGGCCACCCCGACGCAGACGCCAACCCTGACGCCTGCGCCTGCCCTTGCCCCGGCTTTTCCACCCCAGGTCGATTGTGAGGCGATCTTCTGTGAGGTGTCATGGCAGGGGCTGTTCGCCAGGCCGATCGGCCCGGAGGGCGTCCAAACCATTGACCTCACCTATCCTTATGCTAATACCAGGAACGGTACCCTGGCGCCGCATCACGGTGTGGAATTTCCGAATGGCACGGGCACGCCCGTGCTGGCAGCTCAGGATGGGGAAGTTGTGTTCGCCGGGACGGATGACCTGATAGTCTTGGGCCCTGCCACCGGATTCTATGGCAATTTGGTGATCCTGCGCCATGCGGGGCTGTTTGAAGGCCGCGATCTTTACACCCTTTACGCGCACCTATCCGCAATCGACGTCAACGAGGGCCAGGAAGTGGCACTGGGTGACCGAATTGGCGCAGTGGGATTGAGCGGCGCTGCGAACGGGTCCCATTTGCATTTTGAAGTCCGACTGGATGAGAATGATTACGCCCATACGACAAACCCCGTGCTTTGGCTGGGGCCAATCGATGGGAATGGGGGTGAGGCTGGCAGTATGTTGGCCGGGGTCTTGCTGGATCCCTACAGCCGGCCGGTGGATCTGACAACGCTGGAATTGGATCGAGTCGGCCGCGACGGGACTGTGCTGCAAACCTATTATCCGGTCACGTATTTCCCCTCTGGTGTAAATGCGAACCCAATCCTGAATGAGAATTTCGTTTTCCCGGACCTGCCGCCCGGGGATTACCGGCTGAATTACATCTGGGACCGCTACTACAATTTTGATTTTTCGCTCTCAGCGGGCAACCTGGGATTTATTAAGATTCAGCTGGACTGAGGCGATTATGATTGTATTTAGTTTATAGACAAAGGAGATTGAGGGATGAGCATCAAAGCAGATCGCTGGATACGCCGCATGGCTCTGGAGCATAAAATGATCGAGCCCTTCGAGGAAGGCCAGGTCAGGGAGGGCGTGATCTCTTTCGGCACCTCTTCTTACGGTTATGATATCCGGGTGGCGGATGAGTTCAAAATTTTTACCAATGTCTATTCCGCCGTGGTGGACCCCAAACACTTCGATACCCAATCCATGGTGGATTTTAAAGGCGATTTCTGCATCATCCCGCCGAACTCCTTTGCTCTGGCCCGCACGGTGGAATATTTCCGCATCCCACGCAATGTGTTGACGATTTGTGTTGGCAAAAGCACCTACGCCCGCTGCGGGATCATTGTGAACGTGACGCCTTTTGAACCCGAGTGGGAGGGGTATGTCACATTGGAGATCTCAAACACCACACCGCTCCCAGCGAAGATCTATTCCTACGAGGGGATCGCCCAGGTGCTGTTCTTTGAAGGCGATGAGGAATGCGAGACCTCCTACGCGGATAAGAAGGGTAAATACCAGTTCCAGCAATCCATTGAGCTGCCAAAACTTTAAATGATGTCCTCAGTAAAGACGATTGCGGTCGCGTCGCTTAACCCGGTCAAGGCCGAGGCGGTTCTCCATGGGTTTCGGCGGATGTTCCCTGAGGATGAATTTCAGGTCCAGACCGTCTCGGTGCCTTCGGGGGTGTCTGACCAACCGATGACGGACGAGGCAACCCTGGAGGGCGCTGCGACGCGGGCGGAGAATGCAAAGGCGGCGTTGCCGGAGGCTGATTTTTGGGTCGGTGTAGAAGGGGGCTGCGACCATCTGGATGCTGAGCTTGTGGCTTTCGCCTGGGTGCGGGTGTTAGGCCGGGTGCAAGCCGGCCAGGCTCGAACGGCGCTTTTTCAACTGCCACCGGCAGTGGCGGCCCTGGTCGAATCCGGGATGGAACTTGGCGATGCGGACGACCGGATCTTTGGCGAGCGGAATTCCAAGCAGGCAAACGGCGCGGTTGGATTGCTGACGGGTGATGTGGAGACCCGGGCGACCTTTTATGAGCAGGCCGTTGTATTGGCGCTGATCCCTTTCAGGAATCCCGAGTTATATTCAATTGATTGAAGGGAGGGGGAAGTTAGTCGTCCAGGTCGTATTCCATCATTTGGGGCACGCCGTTCAGTTGGACGACCACGTCCATCATCTCGTAGGAAACGACCCCGTCTTTATCCAGAGTCACATTGAGGATGGCCGTGTAGTTTGGGGGAAAGAGAAAATTGTCAAAAACGAAATTACCCATGCTATAAAAGATCAGTCCATTATTGTATTCCTCGATCCGCTGCAGGACGTGCGGGTGGCTGCCGATCACCAGGTCGGCGCCAACGTCTATGGCGAGATGGGCCACTTCCTGCTGCAGGGCGGAGACTTTTTGGACGATTTCGTAGCCGTTATGAAAAAGCACCACGACAAGGTCCGCCTCTGCTTTGGCCGCTCGAACACCTGCTTCGATGCGGTTGTGGTGCGCCCAGGCAATCCCGGGGGTGTCCGGACCGGCTTCCCAGGCCAGATAATCGTAATCAATGTTTGAGACATCGGTGAAGGCGAGGAAGGCGATCCGCAGGCCGTCCGCTTCGATGAAGACGGGTTGGTAGGCCTCCTCGATGTTCATGCCAGCGCCAAGCGGCTGAACGCCCTGCGCTTTGAGCGTTTCAATTGTCTGCGCCAGCGCATCGGGGCCATAATCGAGGGCGTGGTTGTTGGCCAGGCTGACCACATCGAACCCAGCATAAGCCAGGGATTCGGCTGCTTTCAGCGGCGCCCGGAAGGTATAAGTCTTCTCTTCCGGAACCCCGCCATTGGCAATGGGGCATTCCAGGTTGCCCAGGGTGATATCGGCTGGGGCAAGGGTCTCAGCCGTGAACAGGAAGGGCGCTTCGATACCTTCCGTGGCGATCATTTCACCGATTGTGCGGCCTAACATAATATCTCCGACGGCCATCAGGGTAACGGTGCCATCGGGCTGGGGACCAGTGATCGCTGTTGGGTTTGGGCTGGGTTGAGTTGTGGGGGTGTGGGAAGGCGCGGCTGTGGGCTCGGTTGTGGATCGAATTGCTGGGTCTGATGAGGTGGGCGTGGCCTGGGGAGGTTGCGCCGCAGTCTGGCAGGCGGTCAGAAAGAGGATTAGAACGGCGGATACCAGTAAGGAGCGCCTGCGTGAGCTTTGCCTTGGCATCATGAATGGGGTCACAAAAGAGTCAATGAGTTTATTTGCTTGGCGCGCTGCGGTGGGCTAGCGATTGCGGCGTCGGAGCAGGATGATGATCAGACCGAAGATGAACCCGCCGAACAGGATCAGGAGCGCGTCCTGGCGTTCGTTACGATCCTCCAGGAAGACAAAGGCTTCCGTATCACCGACCTTGGTGAAAGGTTTCTTTCCGGTAGGTGTGGATGTGGATGAGGGGATTTGGGGTGGTTTTTTCGTGATGCTGGTTTTCACTTTCAGGAAGGGCTTGAGCGATTCGAGCCGTTTGGCGCTGATGCCGGAAACTTTAATCAGGTCGGAAAGCGTGCCATAGGGACGGCCGGCAATGATCCGATCAGCCATGCTGTCACCAATGCCCTTAATTTCCAAAAGTGTCGGCTTGCTTGCGGTATTGACATCCACTTTCGTTGTTTTCTTACTTGCCATCTTGCCCTCCGGGTCTGAATGAGTATCTTCTTTAGTATATCTTTAATGAAGGAGAATGACAATTAGATGGGGAAATGTGTGAGGGGAATGTGATGGAGAATGGCGATAAAAAACGCCTCAATAACTGCAGGTCTGGTGTCGGGAAGTAGTGATGATGAATCGCTAATAAAAAAAGATACCAGCGGTATACTATAGCAAGTGAATTATTAGATTAATGGCACACTTGATGGCAGAACAGACAACCCGCTTCTGGGAAGAAAAGACATTGGAAGAACTGACACCCGCGGAATGGGAAGCGCTTTGCGACGGGTGCGGTAAGTGCTGCCTGCATAAGATTGAAGATGTGGAGAGCGGTGAGGTGTATTACACCAATGTAGTCTGTCGTCTTCTGGATAGCACGACCTGCCGGTGTATGGATTACGGAAACCGCTCAGCCATCGTCACTGACTGCGTCCCGTTGACGCCTGCGCGGGTGCGGGAGATTCGCTGGCTGCCGGCCACATGTGCTTATCGCCTGCTGGCAACGGGTGAGCCGCTGCCCTGGTGGCATCCGCTGATATCCGGCGACCCGAACACTGTCCGGCGGGCGGGCGTCGCTGTTTGCGGCAAGGTGGTCCCCGAGCTGGAGGTGGACCTGAACGACCTGGAGGACAGGGTCGTGGATTGGTTTGATTGAGGAAAACAGGAGGATTTCCAATACCGGTCAGCCCATTCTAGATGAAATGAACAGGCTTTGTCAGATGGGATTAAGGTATACTTAGAGTACTCAAATTCGTATTTTTTGAGTCAAGTTGAGGAAAATTATGCCCGAATTAACCCAATCAGAAACAAACAAACAAGATTTGTTGATCGCGGTCGTCCAGGGCCAGGATGCAGACATGGCAGCCCAAGCCCTGGAGGAAGCGGGATTCGGCGCGATCCACCTGCCAAGCATTGGAGCTTTCCTGGGACGGAAGAATGCCACCATATTGATCGGCGTGCCACAGGAGAAAGCCCAGGAGGCGATGGATTTGTTAAATGAGACCTGCCGCCAGCGGGTGGCTTTCATTGCCGTGCCGATGGAAAATGCGCCATTGCCGATGCCGGCCCCGACGCCCATTACCATCGGCGGCGCGAATGTGTTTTCAATTGAAGTAGACCATTTCGAGGAATTCTAGCGATGAAACTTATCATTGCCATCATTAAAGATGAAGATAACGACAACGTCTCGAAGGCGCTGACCAAAGAGGACTTCCGGGTCACGTTTATTGCCTCCACTGGCGGCTTCCTGCGCAGCGGGCGATCGACCCTGTTGATTGGCGTTGAGGATGAACAGGTCCCCCGGGCGCTCGAATTGATCCGTAAAAACGCCAAGAAACCGGGTAAGTCCGGCGAGAAACGGGCGACCATTTTCGTCTTGAAAGTGGACCGGTTTACCCAACTGTAAGCATGGGTGAAGATCCAATTACAGCCCCGGATAAGACCTTACGGCGCTTGTTTTGGTGGATTAATTATTGTATATTTGATCTGAAGGTATTTTTATCAATTAGGAATTAAAGGAGAATAAGATGGATTTTGGATTAGCGTTTAGTTATGTTTTCAAGGAAGAAGATTGGTTTAAGAAAATTGCCATCCCCGCGCTTTGCAGCCTGATCCCGATCATCGGCCCGATGATCGTTTCCGGTTGGTCACTCAAAGCTACCAAGAACGTTATTGACGGCAATGCTGAGAATGCACTGCCGGATCTGGACTTTGGCGCTGATCTGGGCCGCGGTTTCATGGCCGTCCTGATCACGGCAATTTATAACATCCCTGTTGCCATTTTTGTTGCTGCCGCTTCGGGCCTGTTCGCGGCGGGCGGCAATGCAGACCAGGCCATATCGGTTGTGTTCTTCATCCTTGGCGGCTGCGCCGGCCTGATCGGTTTACTGTTGGGCCTCCTGGTAATTTTCCTGAACGTGGTCGCCATTGCCAATTTCGTTGCCACCGGCGAATTTGGCGCTGCTTTCCGCTTCAAGGAGCTTTTCAAGATGCTCAAATCCTTCGGCGCCTGGGCTTTAGCCGTCTTGGGCAGCATCATCGGCCTCGGCCTGATCGCGCCCCTCGGCATGATTGCCTGCGGGATCGGTGCGCTGCTGACAACGGCTTACGGCAGTGCGGTTTATGCCCACCTGCTGGGGCAGGCTTATGTCAAATCGCATGTTGATGAAGTTGAAGTAGTGGAAATCCTCTAACCCCGATAACGCAAAAGGGCCATCTCTGATGGCCCTTTTTTCGTTTAAATGATCTGAATATTATTCCTGAAATTCCTGGACCTGATAGGTGTTAACCTTGAGGGGTTTCTTCCGCCAGATATCGGCAGGAGCGCCCATTTTTAGGCTGAGCTGAGAGAGGAATTGTTCCGGATTGGGCAGCTGGTCCCAGACCTGGGGCAAGAAGGTGGCCTTACGGGGGCCATCTTGCAGTACCACGCCGTCCACTCCGGGGCGGAGTTTGTTGATCAGGTCGTCCGGGCCATTGTAGTCCAGGGGTGTTCGGGGGCTCAGAACGGACACTTCGATCTCAATGTTTTTCAGTTCGGCCGGGCGCACGTTGGGGAAACGGTAATCCTGCAAGGCCGCGGCGACGGCATGTTCTTGCACATCACGGGCGAGCGGCTGGTAAGCTTCCAGCGCACCGATGCAGCCTCGCAGTGTACCGCTGATGCTCAGGGTCACGAAGGAAGCGCCGTCCTGCTGCAATGCCTTGGGCAGTGCGGAGAGGTCAATGGTTGGTAGTCGTTTCGCCTGCACGGAAGTCTCGAGTGCTTCTCGAGCGATCTTGAGCAGGATGTCCTGCTCTGCCTGGTTCAATTTATCAGTCATGGTAGGGATCCAGTTTCCGCCACTGCCGGTTGAAATAGAGTAAGGGCTCGTGGTTGTTTTGTGGATTGAGCTGATGGGCGATGACTTCCCCGATGAAGACGGTGGTATTGCCAATATCAAAATAGCGCACTACTTCACAATCAAGGTAGGCCAAACCGCCTTTGATGAGCGGCGCGCCGCTATCCAGTTCAAAAGTCTCCACACCTTCAAAGCGGGGAGTACCCTGTTGGGTTTGCCCTGCGAAACGTTTCGCCAGCTCGATCTGGCTGACATCCAGGATCGTCACTCCGTAAAAACCCCCTTCCTTCACCAGGTGTTGGGTACGGGTGCGGTGCCGCAAAGCGACCATCACCGTAGGAGGATCCAGGGCAATGGAGTTGAAGGAGTTGGCCGTCATTCCGTGGATTTTGTCCTGAGACTTGCCAGTAACGATTGCCACCCCCGTTATCCAGGACCGCATCGCTTGTTTCAATGCTTCGGGATCAATTATTTTATTTTTTTGTTTATTTTTATCTATAATCATATAAATTGGTTATACTTTGTTGCCAATGGATCGTCAAGGTTTTTAAAGGTCAGTTATTTAAAGGTCAGGATGGAGTTTTGAGCGCAAGGCGATTTGGCCTGTCAAAAACCGGAGAATTAAGGTAACATTTTAACCAATGGAACCAGCCGCAGATTTCGATCCCGTCCAAAACAACCCGGAAGCGCCCCGGCCGACGCCAGAAAACAGAAAACCACGGCGCACAGCGGGGGATGAGTCGCGTCCATTCACCTTTTTGCGCGGCCTGCAGACGACTCTGGCTGTGGCTTTTGTGGTCGCGACCTTGTTCACACTCTGGACTCCTGGCAGCATGGTTGAGGGCGGTTTGGAAATCCGTATGGCCCAGGCGCTGCAACCAGCCCCCGGCGAGGCGACCGCGGAAGCGTTGGCTGAAGCCACCCAGGACCCCACCACCACCAATATCGGGATCGTCGCCGGCCATTACGGCTATAACGATCCGGGTGCGGTCTGCGCTAACGGCGCCACTGAAGCCGAACTAAACCTTGAGATTGCAACCTTGGTGCAGAAATCACTAACCGATATGGGTTACCAGGCGGATTTACTGGAGGAATTTGACGACCGGCTGGAGGGTTATAAAGGAAGCGTCCTGGTCTCGATCCATTTGGATTCATGCGATTACATCAACGACCAGGCTACGGGTTTCAAGGTGGCAGCGGCCCTTTCAGAAGAGAACCAGATCGCCAGTCAGAAACTGACCACCTGTCTTTCCGAACAATATGCAAACGTGACGGGGTTGCCCTATCATGCGGGTTCCGTGACCGACGACATGACTTATTATCACGCTTTTAGTGAAATTGACCCGCAAACCACCGCAGCGATCATTGAAGCAGGCTTTATGAACATGGATTATTCGTTTATTACTGAACAGACGGATCGCGTCGCCGAAGGTATTGTGGCTGGCATCTTGTGTTTTCTCAATAACTGAGCACACCCTCCGTCAATGGATTAACAATGATGAATGACCGCGAACGTCTCTTATTGGACCAGGCCAAGGCTGCATTACGCCGTGGCGACCGCACGCTGGGGAGACGGCTCGCGCAGCAAATTGTGGCTGCAAACCCCAAGGATGTTGAAGGCTGGCTGCTGCTGGGTGGCCTTTCAGGCCCGAAAGCCAGGCTGGCCTATATTCGGCAGGCACAAGAGATCGCCCCGGAAGACCCGCGAGTACAGCAAGCCTTGCTTTGGGCGCAAAGCTCGGACCGGGATGAAACCCAGCAGCTGGACCTGGGCAGGACAAAGGAAATCCGCCTTCTTGCGACGCCCAGGGTTATCACGCTGCCGCCCCCGGTGACGGTTCAGACGCAAAGCTCTGTCTGGATCGCGGCATTGGTCGCGGTGTTGTTGACCGCGCTGGTTTTATTTGGGATGGAGCTGATCCCCGCTAGGCTCGTCAGAGCCGTGGATAAGGCGGGCCCAATCAGCCAGCAGTCTTTTGCCAAACCCAGCCTGACCCCGACTGTTACCAATACGCCGACATCAACGCCGACATCAACGCCGACCGCTACGCCAACCGCCACACCCACCTCCACACCGACGCCGACAAGCACGGCGACTCAGGCGCCAACGGCTGTCCCGACCCAAGCCCCGGTTGGTGGGCTGCCCAATGTGGGGGCCGGTGAAAAGTGGATCGATATTGACCTCTCCGCTCAGCGGCTTTTTGCCTATCAGGGCGATGAGGTGGTTGGCTCGTTCCTGGTTTCAACCGGTACCTGGGAACATCCCACACCGGTTGGGCAGTATGCGGTCTGGATCAAACTTCGCTATGATGATATGTCGGGCCCAGGCTACTACCTGCCGGATGTCCCTTATACAATGTATTTTTACCAGGGCTACGGTATTCACGGCACCTATTGGCATAATAACTTTGGGACACCGATGAGCCACGGCTGTGTTAACATGCGCACCGATCAAGCCGGCTGGCTGTTCGATTGGGCCTATATCGGCATCCTGGTTAATGTCCATGAGTAACAAATTTTCCTCAGAGATCTTCGAAAAACCGATGGACCGCAGGACCTTTCTGCAGCTTTGCGGGGTGGGCCTGGCGAGCCTCGCGCTGTCCCATACACGCCAGCCGGTATCGGCCATGTCTGCGCCCAGGTTGGCAGTGCGCGATCCGCTGTTGGGCCGGGTGACGCTGCAGGGGCATAAACTCTATAAGACGGCGGCCTTCACCGCCGAGGTATTGGAGGAGATGGATCTGGATCGTCTGCGACCGATCACGGGCGTCACGGTGAGTGCGGATAGCACGATGCCGAACCGGATCTGGTATGAGCTGGACGGGGTGGGGTTCGCTCATTCGGGACGGGTGCAGCCCGTGCGGAACCGAATGAACCCCGAGAATACGACCATTCCTGAAGACGGCTGTTTGGGCGAGGTGACCGTACCCTTTGTGGATGCCTATTCCAGCCTGGAGGAAAACCGAATCCTCCTCCACCGGTTTTATTATGCCGCGACGTTTTGGATTTTGGACCGGGTCGTGGATCAGGAGGATAAAGTTTGGTATGAGCTGCTGGACGACCGCTATTACCGTTCGTTCTTCGTCCCCGCCAACGCCGTCCGCCTGGTGCCGGTTTCGGAGTTGACGGCCATTCACCCCGACGTCCCGCCGGAGAAAAAACGACTCGTTGTGGACCTTGCGACCCAGATGGTCACCGCCTATGAGTGGGAAAAGGTCGTGTTCATGTCACGGATATCAAGCGGTGTGCGGCTCAGCGAAGGGGGTTATGCCACACCCAAAGGCCATTACCGCACGACGTACAAGCGGCCCTGCCGGCATATGGCGAATGCGCCCAGTGAATATGGCAGCGGCTTTGACCTGCCCGGCGTGCCTTGGGTGAGCTACTTCACGGGGGGCGGCGTCGCCTTCCACGGGGCCTATTGGCATAATAATTTTGGCGTACCATCCAGTCACGGCTGCATCAACATGACCCCCCAAGCAGCCAAGTGGATTTACCGCTGGACCACGCCCACTGTTCCACCTGAGGATTACTATTATTCGGCCAATTATGGTACGCGGGTGGTTGTTCAGTAGCTGGATTGGGCTTCTTTTTTCAAAAAATTATTTCAAATTAAACCTAAAGTTAATCGAAATCTTATACAATATCCCTATACTGAACTATTATTATTCTGCGAAGCAGAAATTGGTTCTGGAGGATCCATTGCCAAGAAAAGCAGTATTTGAAGGTTTGGTTTTTGATGAACGCGGACGACCGGTCCAGACGGGACGGATCGGGGATGAGCCGATGTATATCGTTGATGACGATGGTTTTAAGCGCCATATCCCGGCCGAGGATGTGGACCGGCAGATATGGGCCTTTATGCAGCAGCAAATCGAAGGGAAAGAAGACCTGATCTCGGCGCAGACGGCGGAGATGATTGGCAACGCCGATATATTCACCAAGGCGGCGATCGAGAACCAGTTGAAGAACCTGGACGCACAGTTCGATCAATTGTCCCAGGTCGGCATTCCGGAAGAGAGCCGGATGTATATGGGGATGGTCGGTTTCCGGATCACGATTTCGATCCACGGCGAGGTTTTGGATATCAACCAACCCGGTGCGATCGATGATTCGGGAGAGTGATTGCCTGGTCTGAAAATTGCAGTACAATGGGACCAGAGGAGCCCAAAACGGTGTCTGAATTTATCGTTCACGTTGACGAATCTGATTTTGAATATGAAGTCCTGCAGTATTCCACCCGAGTTCCGGTTGTGGTTGATTTCTGGGCCGATTGGTGCATCCCTTGCCGCGTGTTGGGGCCCAAACTGGAAGCCCTGGCCCGGGAAGGCGAGGGCCGGTTCCGGCTGGCAAAGGTCAATGTGGATGAGAATAATAACCTGGCCCGGCGGTATAAAGTCCGCAATCTGCCGGCTGTGAAAGGCTTCGCCGATGGGCGTGTTGTGGCGGAATTCGCCGGCGTCTTGGCCGACGAAGGGCTGCGGGATTTCATCCGTCGCCTGACGCCCGCCCCGGAGGATCTGCTTTTTGCCAAAGGGAAAAGCTTGATTGAATTGGGTGATTACGCTGAGGCGGAGGATGCCTTCAGAGAATTCCTCTCTGTGCATCCCGATCACCCCGGCGCATTATTGGGTTTGGTTCGAGTACTATTGATGCAGGGCAAGAGTGGGGAACCGGTAATACTTTTACGGAATTTCCCTGCCAGCCCGGCTTATAACACTGCCCAGCTCCTCAAACCGGTCGCCAGTGCCTACAGCGCGTCCGCACCGGATGCGCTCGAGGTGGACGACCCTTTGGAAGCAGCTTATTGGAACGGCATCCGCCTGGCCAAGCGTGGTAACGTGCTGGCGGCGATGGACGGCTACCTGGGGATCCTGCGGCAGGATAAGACCTATCGCAATGGCGAGGTAAAGGATGTTTTCGTCGGTTGGCTGGCGTTGATCGGTGAGGATCATCCCGACGCGCGGGATTACCGGCAGGAGTTGTCAAAAGTATTGTTCTAGGGTTCGTGAATGGTGCGGGGGCAGCGGGAGATCAGGTATCAGGAAATTAGGTATTAGATAATCAGGAAAACAGGGAATTAATGGAATCATTCAGTGGATTAGTGAATGACCCTGAAATATATGATTTGATGAACCTAAAGGAAAAAAAGCTGACAGCGTTGGTCATAACGTGTCAGCTTTGTTTTTTAGCCTGGTGCAGAATCCTAGTGGAATAATTGGTAGGTGGTGGCGGTGTTGACCGAAAAGATTAATAATCGATTTCTTGTTTCAGGAAGGTCCCTTTGCGCAATTCCGTAAACGCTGTTTCAAGCTCCTCCCGGGTGTTCATCACGATCGGTCCGCCCCATGCGACGGGTTCATCCAGCTTGTTTGAACTGACGAAAAGCAGGATCATATCCTCTTCCAATGATTCGATTGCCAGGCGATCACCTTCCGTTAGTTTGACGGCAGTTTTCTCGGCCACAACTTCACCGGCGACTTTGGCATCTCCTAGGAGGGTGAAGACCATGATGGATTTATCGGGTGGGGTTTCGATGGTCAATTTCTGACGGGGATCCAGCCGAATGTCGTAATAATCCAACGGCAAGTACTTGCTCTGGTGACCCTGATGGCCGCGATATTGGCCGCAGACCAGGCGCAGGATGCCGCCCTCAATCGGGATTTCCTCAATCTCATCCACTTTGATGCTTTGGTATTCAGGCGGCGCCATTTTATCCTTTTGAGGCATATTCAGCCAAAGTTGGACGCCAAGCATCCGCTCGGAAGCTGGCAGCATTTCTTCGTGCAGAATCCCGGAACCTGCAGTCATCCACTGGACCTCTCCCGATGAGATCTCATCTGAATTACCCAGACTGTCCTTGTGGACCATGTTGCCCTTTACGATCAGGCTGATCGTTTCGATGCCCCGGTGGGGGTGGAGGGGGAACCCCGCCGTGTAATCCGCGGGATTGGTGCTGTCAAAGGAATCGAGTAAAAGGATCGGGTCGTAGGCGGTGATGGTGTTATTTGCCAGCACGCGCACCAGGCTGACCCCTGCGCCATCTTTCGTGCGGTAGCCCTGGATCCGTTCTTTGATTGTCCGATTCATTATTTCTCCTATTCGGTCTGTCCTTGTTAAAAAACGAGGTGGGGTTGAGCGTGGTTTGATTCTAGCATTGTTTTCAAATCGTGGTCCATCCTACGCTGTCCGCAATATCTTTTCCATCGCTTTTTCCCCTTGCGGATGGTATTGATTAGGAATTCACGCACCAAAGCATTTTGTTTTCCTGAAAAGCAACATCCATTATTTGGTTGTCATGCAGATAGGCAAGATAGGATCGGATGGTGCTGCCAACCAGGACATTTTGATTGAAATTCATTGTGAGTGAATAGGTCTCAAACACCGCTTGTAAAATATCATCAAATGCAATCGGTTCGGCGCAAATTTCTTTTATTGCAAGGATGATCCGCAAGGTGTTGGCGGCGATAAACAACTATCTGGGGATTATGCGGCGGGATAATAAGATCTATCGCGATGGCGAGGTAAAAGTACTGTTCAAGGGGATGGTTGTTAGAGGAGATAAAGACGAAGCTAATTTTGTGCGAGCAGCCAAGATCGTTTGATATTGAGATGGCTTTGGGCTAGTATCAAACTTCTCATCATTACGTCGCTTTAGAAATTATTCGAATCAAACAAGTTTGATTACTTTTCCTTCTTGAAGATGCTGACGCTCTCAATATGCGAAGTCTGAGGGAAGAGGTCGAAAGGGGTGACAGAGACCAGCTTATACCCATTCTGCAGGATCTTCTTGACGTCGCGGGCGAGGGTGGCGGGGTCACAGGAGATATAGGCGATCTGCCGGGGGGCCAGGGTTGCCAGCGCGTCGTGCACCGCGGGGGCCAGGCCAGCGCGCGGCGGGTCCATGACGACGATATCCACGGGGCCTTCCAGGGAGGGTGCCACCGCTTCCGCTTCGGCTTCATAGAGTTCCACGTTGTCAAAGGCATCCAGGTTGACGGCGAAATCATGGCAGGCCGAGCCGGAGCTCTCGATGGCGGTCAGATGCGCCACTCGGGACGCCAGGAAGATGCTGAACAGCCCCACACCGGCGTACAGCTCCACAGCCTTGGGCTGACCGCTGAAATTCAAACTGGCCAGCACGTGCTGTACCATTTTCTCGGCCATGGGGGTGTTGACCTGGAAGAAGGATCGCGCTGAGACCTGGAAGTGATGATCCAGAAGCGTGTATACGAGATGGTCTTCACCAGCCAGGACGGTCAGGCGGGCATCCGGCGGTGTGTAAACGGCTGAGACGGGGATATCCTCGCCAAACTCGGGCGGCTTGGGGTCCTCGCCCTCCATGACGAGCATCAACGCATCATAGGAATCCAGGCGGATGCCCAGGCGGAATACGCCCGATTCCTCGCCGAGTTCGATTTGCGGCCAGAGGGTATTGATCGCCTCTTGCGGGAGGTGACACTCCACGATCGGCAGCAGGTGTTCGCCGTCCGCGTGGACATAGCCCAGCTCGCCTTCCCGGCCGAGGTGGAACTGCACGGTGTTGCGGTAATGCCAGGGGTCCGGCGCAGGGACAATGGGGTTCAAGGGTGGGTCGTCGATCTTGGCGATGCGCTGGAACTGGTCCAGCATGATAGCCTGTTTGTGCTCGATTTGCTTCGTATAGTCAAGGTGTTGGTACTGGCAGCCGCCGCAAGCGCCAAAATGCACGCAGCGCGGTGCGATCCGTTCCGGAGAGGGCTCAATCAGCTCAAGGGGCCAGCCGCGAGCGTACCGCTTTTTATCTTCCACGAGCTCGATCTGGACGAGTTCCTCCGGCAGCACGAAGGGGACGAAGACCGCGCGGCCATCGGGCAAGCGGCCCAGACATTCGCCGCCGTAGACCATTTTTTCCATTCTTACAGTATAGGTATCGGTCATGCCCGTTTTCCCTTCGGTCCGTCCTTGAAAAAGAATGCCCGGTCATCATAGCAGATGACCGGGCAAAAGTCCAATAGGGGGCAGCGGTTTACATTTCTTCGAGGAAGGTCTCAAAGGCCGCCAGCAATTCGTCAACGTGGTGCATCTGGGTTTGGCCCATATGGGCGATGCGGAAGGTCTTGTTCTTCAGGTCGCCGTAGCCATTGGCGATCCGCATCCCCTTGGTCAGCAGATAGGTGTTCAGTGCGGGAATATCCACACTGCGTTCGTTCTTGAGGGTGGAGACGGTCTTGGAGCGATAACCCTCGGGGGCCAGCGGCGGCATCCCGTTCTCTTTACCCCAGGTTTGCACCCGTTCGGCCATCGCGGCGTGACGGGCATAGCGGGCTTCCATTCCTTCGGCCAGCATCTTGTCCAGTTGGGCATTCAGCGCCCAGATCAGGGACATAGAGGGCGTCATCGGCGTGGAGTTCTTGATGCGGTGTTTCTCGAGCCGGAGCAGGTCGAAGTACCAGCCGCGGTTATCGACCGTTTCGGCCTTTTCGAGCGCCCGGTCTGAAACGGCGGCGAAGGACATGCCGGGGGGCATCGCGAAGCATTTTTGCGAAGAAGTCAGCACGAAATCCAGACCCCAGGCGTCTGTTTCGATCTTGGCGCCGCCCATTGAGGAGACGGCGTCCACCAGGATCAGCGTGTCGGGGCTGAGGTCGTGCACCACCTGGGCCAGTTCTTTGAGCGGATTCATGACGCCGGTGGAGGTTTCGTTATGGACGATGGTGACAGCTTCGTAGGATTTCTTTTTGAGCGCGTCGGCGAGGGCTTCGGGCAGGATCGGGTCACCCCAGGGTGCTTCCACCCGGTCGGCCTGCTTACCGTTGGTGACGGCGACGTTGTACCAGCGCTCGCTGAAGGCGCCGTTGACGCAGGAGAGGACATCTTTCTGGGCTAGGTTGCGGATGCCGGCTTCCTGCATGCCGGAGCCGGTGGCGGGCGGTTGGAAAATGCGGTTTTCCGTTAGGAAAACCTTTTTGAGCTTGGCTTCAGTGCCACGGAAAAATTCATTGAATTCCGCCGTTCGGTGAGGGATCATGGGTTTGGCCTGAGCTTCCAGGACATCTGGATCTACATCCACGGGGCCGGGAACAAACATATGAGACATGGGTGCTCCTTCTGAATCTGAGGTTGAGGTGGTTCCTATTCCTGGCATAATCGTAACATGAGAGAGGTTGTCTGACAAGAAGGGAGATAGGATTCTTCATTTCAGCGCAAAGTGAAGTGGGGGGAGCAGAAGCAGGTCTGATCGACGGCTGGGACTCGATTCCTGCTTGATTTTGTTTATAATTAGCGGCAGGAGTCTATTCATGAACTGTTTATAAACACGATCAATTCTAATGCTGATGTGGTGAGGCCGCGGGGGTGGTCATTTGATCTACGCATTGCTTATTAGGCTAAAAAATCAAGCGGGGTTGGCCGCCTGCCAGATAGATGGATAACCGGGACGCTATACTTTCTGCGGACAAATACGCCTACCGGTGGATATTATAATGAAGCGCCTTTTTATGTGCGTATAATAATAGGACGTATGAATTTGCGAACGGAGATCTTTTGAAAAATGAAAGAAGATAAATGGAAGCAAAATTAACGGTTAGGAATCTTAGTAAAAAATATAGACAGTTCGTCGCCCTTGCGCCGACGAATTTCAGTCTGAATAGCGGTGAAATCGTCACTTTGTCGGGCCAGAACGGCTCGGGGAAAACGACCTTGCTCTCCTGCATCACGGGTTTGGTCCGAGCGACAACCGGGACCGTCCATGTGGGGGCGTTTGAGCTCTCGGAGGATGAGTTGGAGGTGCGCCGGCGATTGGCCTTTGTACCGGATGTGTCACGCTTCTACGTTGAGTTGACCGCCTGGGAGCATTTGCGGTTCATCGCGATGGCGAACGACGTGCTGGAAGTGTTTGAGATTCGGGCCGAGGAGATCCTTAGGGGGCTTGGGCTGTGGGACGTGCGCGATCAATTCCCCCATAATTATTCCCGGGGGATGCAGCTCAAACTTGGGCTGGCGATGGCCTTCATCCGGCCTTTTGAGGTCCTGCTGCTGGATGAGCCCACCTCCGCGTTGGATGAGGAAAGCGTGAGCATCCTGCTGGATAAGCTGCGCATCCTGTGCCAACACGGCGCATCGATCCTGATGTCCTCCCATGACCCAGCGATCAAAACCCAATTTGGAGACCGCCAGTTGCTGATCGAAAACGGCGTACTCCGGGAGGTTTGAGATGGGCGCTATTCATTGGATCCGCTCTCGCCAGGAGTCGGAAGAGCTTGCCTATTGGGCATCCTTTGTCAATTTCGATCCCAAGGACCGGTCCTTCAACAACCGGATCTACCTCGTTTATCTGCTGATCTTCTTCAGCCTTTGGTGGTTCATGGTGATGATCTGGTTCGCCGAAGCCGGCGCGATGTTGATGAACGCGATTTATCCCACCAACCCGGCCTCGCTGGCGGTCGCGCTGGTGCTGGTCGTGTTATTGGTTTGGTTTGTCGTTTTCATGATCCAATCGCTGCGGCGCAGCCCGGTCGAGTTCTCCGGGGAAGACGCGTACCTGGTTTGCCAGATGCCGCTCAAACCGCAGTGGCTGGTCTTGCGCTGGATGGCGATGCCCTGGTTCAAGAGCCTGGTGCTGTTCCTGCTGCTGGGGATTGTTTTGGGATTTTCACTGGCCCGGACCGGTCTGGCCGAATCCGGATTGACGGGGCAGGACCTCTCCGGTTATTTCCGGCTGGGTACCCGCGCGGTCTTGGCGCTCATCCCGTTCCACCTGACACTGTTTACATTGAACTGGGTGCTGGGTGTCTGGTTCATGAACCGGCAGCGAAAGTTCACCGCGCTGCTCATCGTCATCGCAATTTGTCTTGTCGTTCTGGCATCGATGGGTTTTGGGATCGCTGGGGTTTTCAATGCGGATTTGCCGGCTGCATTTGAAATACTGGGCCGTCTGATGTCGAAAAATTTACAAGTGGGATTTGACGATGGCAGTCTGGGCCGCGTTTTGGCTTATAGCTGGGGGGCTGCCTTTGGCTCGCTTGTGGTGCTGTTCTTTGACGCCAGGCGGTTCAGCCCCAGCCGGGCGGCCCAGGAGACCCGGGCTGGCGTCTTGCTGCGGAATTTACGCCGCTATGGGTTGTATACGCAGGCGAAGGAGAAGAAGGTCCAGCGACGGCTCGGCCTGGACCGACGAGCAACCTGGTTGCCTAACTGGGAGGGTGCGGCTGCCCTGGTATGGAAGGATATGGTCCAAACCTGGCGCACGTTTTCCCTTGGCAAATTTTTCATCCTGTTTAGCTTTTTCATCACTGCTCTGGGACTTGCCCTCCTGCCTGGCTTGAGCGGGCGGATGTTATTGATCCTGACCTGGACGATGCAGGCCAGTAATTTCCTGACCGACCGGCTCGGGCAAGACCTGGCGCATTGGGCCACCGTCCGCCAGCTCCCCATCCGGTACCAACGGTGGATCCTTGCCGAGGTTGTCTTTTCAGGCGGGATCGTGCTGCTGGTCAGCCTGGCCGGCCTGACGGTAGGAGGCGGGCTGGTCGGGCGGTTCCCGCTGGCTGAGGCCTTGATGCTGCCGGGAATGATTGCGGCTGTTGCGGGCGTTGCGGCCTTTGTGATGTTCAGGAATACGAACGTGGCGCTGTTGCTTTCCGGGCAGGTGCCGGGTGTGAATGAGTTTGGTGTGCTGGGAGGCGCAGTCGCCGCCGCAGTGCCGATCGTGATAAAAGGGATGCTGGTCGGGCCGATCGGGAGCCTGGCCGCCGTACTTGCCAGCCTGTTGGTTGGGTTCTATACCGTCAATATGGCGATCAATGGTTATCGGACCATAGAGTGATTTTGCAAAACGCCAGACATTTTTATTGATGGGTCACGGGCGCTGCACGGCCCGGGACCTACAGGTATTTAATTATACGGTGCGTTCACCTTCTGTGAGCGCCACCGATTGAGTGTGCTCAAACCCGGAGCGCACCCTTGTACAAATAAAGGATGGATAGAACAGATTGCCAACGAGATAATATTTTCCCAAAATCGTGCAGCCTCTGAGATGGAATTATTCGTTCTGTTAAGGCGCCGATTCGTTGTCTGTCTTGACTTTCCAGTTAAATTAGGTTTAATTAAAGTAGATGAAGGTTGGGATTTTGTTCATCCGTTAGGTCGCTTATAATTATTCGAAGCATACTATGCAGCCTTTGTCAGATTGTCAAAGCAGATTTATTCAAGAAACACTATTTAATAACTAATTTAAGGAGAAAAAATCATGAATTTATTAGCAACAATTGTCGTTGGGTTAATTGCTGGTTTGTTGGCGTCCTGGATCATGAAGGTGAAGACCGGGGTTTTCGTTGACCTGATCCTCGGTGTGGTCGGCAGTGTTGTCGGCGGCTGGATCTCCTCATTGATCACGGGTGGGAACTTGATGACGGGGTTTAACCTGACCAGCATCCTGGTGGCCCTGCTTGGTTCCATCGTTGTGCTGGGGGTCTATCGCCTCGTGTTCAATAAAAAATAACAAGTATTCGCCTGACACAAAACGCCAGCAAGGATATTATTTCCTTGTTGGCGTTTTTTTGGCGCGAGCACAACCAGTGCGCACTCGATGGAAATATCAATAATGGGACGATTTGAGGTTAAAGCGGCCTTTGTCCCCTGTGCGTTTGTCCCCTTGATTTTTCATCCGGCACACTGTATAATGCTAGGACTTCCGGGTGGTTAGCTCAGTTGGTTAGAGCGTCGCGTTGACATCGCGGAGGTCGTAGGTTCGAGCCCTATACCACCCACTGTATATTTTGCGCTGATCGGGACGAGTAGTTGGCAGCAGCACCCCAGAGAGAGAAGATCACCGGCTGAAAGTCTTCTCGGAAGCGGCGCCAGCGAAAACCGCCCGTGAGCATGATCCGGAAAAGGAACGGTTCGGAAACGAACAAGCCCGAGTATGGTGAACGGATTGCCCCGTTATCGGCATCATGAGATAGCCCGACGAAAGTCTAGGCTAATCTGGGTGGAACCGCGTGAGATCACTCTCGCCCCAGTGGGCGAGGGTTTTTTGTTTAACCCTACCAATACCGGGATCTTATCAAAACTGCTGATAAGGATCCGCCAAAAACCAAATATCCGAAGGAGGATATAATGGCAGAAAAGTACGAAGAATCAAATTTATATAAGGTCCGACACTCCGCCGCGCACGTGATGGCCCAGGCCGTCCTGGAGAAATTCCCGGAAGGCAAGGTTGCCATAGGGCCGCCCATTGAGGACGGTTTCTACTATGATTTTGAATTGCCCAGGCCGTTAACCCCCGAAGACCTGGAAGAGATCGAAGCGCGCATGCGCGAGATCATCAAAAATAACAGCCCTTTCGAGCGTCAGGAAGTCTCGGCGGACGAAGCCCGGGAAATTTTTGCCGATCAGCCCTATAAGCTGGAACTGATCGACGGGCTGGAAGAGGGCGGTTTGGATGACCACGGCAACCCGACGGATGAGAAGCAGGTCATTTCCATTTATAAGGATGACGAGTTTGTGGATCTCTGCCGCGGGCCCCATGTGGAGAGCACCGGTAAAATTAATCCTAAGGCGATCAAACTAATGAACGTAGCCGGCGCTTACTGGCGCGGGGATGAAAACAACCAGATGCTCCAACGGATCTATGGAACGGCCTGGCAGACGCCCAAGGAGCTGCGGCAATACCTCTGGCGGCTGGAAGAAGCCAAGAAGCGCGACCACCGTAAACTGGGTCGGGAACTGGACCTCTTCAGCGTGAGCGATGAAGTTGGTGCAGGGCTGATCCTCTGGCACCCCAAGGGCGCCATGATCCGGCACATTGCCGAACGCTTCTGGGAGGATGAACACCTCAAGAACGGCTATGACTTTGTTTATACGCCCCATATCGGCAAGGCGCAGCTCTGGGAGACGAGCGGCCACCTGGGCTTCTATGCGGAGAATATGTATTCGCCGATCGAGATTGAAGACCAGAAGTATTACCTCAAACCGATGAACTGCCCGTTCCATATTGAGATCTTCAAATCCGATATCCGTTCCTATCGCGATCTGCCCCTGCGCTATGCAGAAAAGGGCACGGTCTACCGCTACGAACGCAGCGGCGTGATGCACGGGCTGATGCGGGTGCGGGGCTTCACGCAAGATGACGCCCACCACTTCTGTGCGCCCAGCCAGATGCCGGATGAGATCGATTTTGTGCTTTCCTTCAGCTTGCACATCCTGCGCTCATTTGGCTTCAAGGACATCAAGGCTTATTTGAGCACACGGCCTGAAAAAGCCGTGGGCGAACCCAAACGCTGGGAGGATGCCGAGGCGGCTCTCGAAGCCGCACTGGAGCGCTCCGGGTTACCCTATGATGTGGATGAGGGTGGTGGCGCCTTCTATGGCCCCAAGATTGATTTGAAAATCAATGACGCTCTCGGCCGCGAATGGCAGCTTTCGACGATCCAATTCGACTTCAATGAGCCGGAACGCTTTGATATGACCTACATTGAAGAAGACGGCCAGCAGCACCGGCCATACATGATTCACCGGGCGCTGATGGGCAGTATCGAGCGTTTCTTCGGTATCCTGATCGAGCATTACGGCGGCGCTTTCCCGGTATGGCTCTCGCCTGTCCAGGTGGAGATTATCCCGATCGCCGATCGGCATAACGAGTATGCTCATAAGGTAGCCAAGACGCTCAAGGACGCCGGATTGCGGGCGGAAGTGGACGACCGCAGCGACCGGATGAACGCCAAGATCCGCGATGCTGAAAAGCAGAAGATCCCCTTCATGCTGGTGGTCGGTGACCGTGAAATGGAAGCCCATAAGGTGGACGTCCGCCGCCGGAGTGGTGAGCGGATGGGTGCGTTGGGCGTGGATGAATTCAAGGCTCTGGCGCTGCAAGACGTTGCTGAGAAGGTTGAAGGATAAATTGCGAGAGCTGTCTCTTTGACGGCGATGGCAGAAAAATCTAAGCGAATCAAAGACTCCCGGAATTTTAAAATTCCGGGAGTTTATCCAGAGCAGATTTTGCCTCAATTTCCCCTCAAATCGTACATGAACCGGTTGACGATTCGCCTTCCCCTATGGTATTATTGAACACGTTCCCTAATAGGGAATAAATTTTGTGTTAAGTTATTCTGGATAAGAAGGAGAGATTTTACTATAAGTAGCAAAGAAGAATATCGAGTCAATAAACAGATCCGTGCCACGCAAATCCGATTGGTCGACGAAACGGGTGAAAACCTGGGCGTTGTCAGTCTGAGAGACGGTCTGAACCGCGCTGAAGCAGCCGAGTTAGACTTAGTCGAAGTTGCCCCTAACGCCAATCCCCCCGTCGCTAGAATTATGAATTTTGGCAAATTCCTTTATGAAAAGGAAAAGAAAGAACGGGAAGCACGGAAATCGCAAACCAAGATCGAGGTTAAAGAGATCCGTTTGCGCCCGAAGACCACTGACCACCACAAAGGTTTCAAAGTTCGCGATGCCCGCGGGTGGCTGGAACACGGGATGAAAGTTCGAGTGACTATTCGCTTCCGGGGACGCGAAATTACCTATCCAGAGCTTGCTTTGGAGGACTTGCGAGAGATCGCAGAAGAATTATCGGATGTATCGGAAGTTGAGCAGGCCCCCAAAATGGAAGGCCGCACAATGTTCATGATGCTGGCGCCGGACAAACAGGCCGTAGGGTCTAATGCTACTTGATTTGACTATTTTGCAATAATTAGATTATCGTCGTCACTATTTGTTCGGCGC
>JAXHUD010000129.1:0-6863 GCA_034189815.1 Chloroflexota bacterium | reverse complement strand
TTTCATTTGGGAGTTGTTTTTATTTTCGTAATCTTAGCCCTTTCAACACCCGAGGAGGGTGCGGGTGCCAAGACCGAAAGTTCGAACGAAGTGCGCACCCCCATGGAGGCATGAAGACAACTTCCATTTGGGCGTTGTTTTTATTTATTTGCCATCGCCCCTTCAACACCCGAGGAGGGTGCAGGCGCCAAGACCGGAAGTTCGAACGAAGTGCGCAGCCCCCGTGGAGGCATGAAGACAACTTCTTCCCAGAAGTTGTTTTTATTTTAATTAACAGAGCCCTTTCAACACCCATTTTTTGGTCTCAGAAGTGTTTCGGCTATAGAAGTGACTCAAGCACAGAAACACGCCTTCAATAGTAAAGGGTTGAGATTTCTTAGATCTACTTCACAATTTCTCGAAAAGACCGATTTTACTCTGGCAATAACATAACCACCTTGCGGATGATCCCAAACCATTCCCTACTCCTTGGGGTAAAATAATGTCGCTGTATCAGGAACCTTGTACCCACAGGACCTCTCATGACAGATGCGCGTATCATCCCCGCCAGACGAATCGAGACCGAGCTCACCGTCAAGAACTCTCGGTTTATCATCAACGCTGCCCCGGTCTTCACCACAGATCAAGCCCAGGATTTCATCCGGCATATCGCCGACAAATATCCCGACGCCACTCACCATGTCCCCGTCTATCTGATCGGTCACGGCAGTTCAACCGTCGCCCACTGCTCGGACGACGGTGAACCTTCCGGTACAGCAGGCCGGCCTGCGCTGGCTGTGCTCAAAGGGAGCGGACTGGGCGATGTGGCCGTCGTTATCACCCGATATTTCGGCGGCACAAAACTGGGCACGGGCGGCCTCGTCCGTGCATACGGCGACAGCATGCGCCTGGCGCTGAAAGTTCTCCCCCGAGCCCGCAAGGTGGCCACCACCACACTGATGTTCATCATCCCTTATTCGCTTTTCGAACGGACCCAGATCGTCATCAACAGCCACAATGGAGTCAGCGTCGAGGAGAATTTCACCACCGATATCACCTTGACGGTCCGGTTACCAAACGACCACCTTGCCTCATTCAAGGAGCACATGGCCGAACTAACCCAGGGTCAGGTCGAGTTTATCACTATCGGTACCCGCGATAACACCATCCTGCCAATCCATTAAAAACGCCGGCAAATTGCCGGCGCTTTTCGTTCACTTCAGATAACGCTACAGTTTTTCCTGCACTGTATACAGCCTTTTATAAAGCCCGTCCTGTCGGATCAGTTCGTCGTGAGTCCCCTGTTCCACAATGTTCTTCCCCTCCAGGACCACGATCTTATCCGCATTGCGCACCGTGGACAAACGGTGGGCAATGATGATGGTCGTTCGACCCTTCATTAGCCGCGCCAGGGCCTGCTGGATCAGGAGCTCGGTCTCGGTATCCACAGACGAAGTCGCCTCATCCAGGATAAGGATCGGCGAATCCTTCAGCACCGCCCTTGCAATTGAGATGCGCTGCCTTTGGCCGCCGGAGAGTTTCACACCGCGTTCACCGATAATGGTGTCATAGCCTTGAGGAAGCGAGGCAATGAAATCATGGGCGTTCGCAACTTTAGCTGCATGGATAATTTCTTCATCGCTGGCATCCGGCCGACCGAAGAGGATATTATCTCGCACCGTGCCATGGAAGAGGAAAACATCCTGTAACACAATGCTGATCTTCTTCCGCAGTTCTTCCACGTCCAATTCCCGGATGTCTACACCATTGAGTTCGATTGACCCTTGCTGCACGTCATAGAACCGCGGGATCAATCCCACCAACGTGGACTTCCCCACACCGGTCGGCCCAACCAGCGCCACGACATTGGATGCAGGAATTTCCAGATCAATATCCTGCAGCACCACGCCACCATCGTCATAACCGAAGCTCACGTCCTTCAAACTGAGCGAGGCCTTCAGCGGTTCGGCGATCGGCAGGGGATTCTTAAGTGAAGTCACATCCGGCACCTCGGATAATAGTTCCGAAACCCGGTCAAACCCAGCAAGCGACTCTTGCACCTGCTCCCAGGAAGTTCCCAGAGCACGGATCGGTTGATAAAAATTCTCTAAATAGAGGAAAAAGGCCACCAAATCGGCCACAGGTAGTGCCCCTTGCAGCGCCATCCGGCCGCCAAAAAAAATGATTACCAACTGCCCGATCGACGTCGAAAGGTCAATGAAAGGCTGAAAGATTGCCATCAACTTTAGGGCCTTCATCAGCGACAGGCGGTACCGCTCAATCCCAACCTCCACCCGTTCTAGCTGTTCGCTTTCCCGGTTGAAGGCCTTAATTTCGCGGATGCCGGTTATGCTGTCATTCAGCACGGCGTTCAATTCGCCTACTTCGGCCTGGCGATTCCGGAATGCGGGGCGCACAAACTTGGCAAACCCGATCAACGAAATCACTACCAGCGGAATCGGCGCCATCGAATACAACGTCAACCGCCAGTTGAGGCTGGAGAGGATGGCCGTGATGGCGATAAAGGTGACCACATTGACCAGGACATCCGGGATCGCGTGCGCGATCATGCGCTCGAACAGGTCCGTATCATTGACCACGCGGGACATGAGCTGACCGGTTTGCTTATCCTCATAAAATCGCAGCGAGAGCTTCTGAAGGTGCTCATAGACGAACTTCCTGGCATCAGAGACCACGCCCCAACCCGCAATATGCGCCATGTAGCTGCGCAGGAACTGAACCACCCCTCTGGCGACAAATGTCACCGCGGCAATCAAGGTCAGCCGCGTGACCACGTTCATTGTGTCAGGTGAGAGGCTCTCATTGGTAACCAGTTCAATCAGCGTACGGATCAACCAGGGTATCAGCAATTGGGCCCCGACAAGAGCCAGCATGGCGACAATCGTGATAACCAGGGCCCAGGCATATTTTTTTGCAAAGCGTAGTAAGAGTTTCATAGGAGGTCAATTATACAACGCAGGACCTTGTTTTCATAGGGTTTTAACGAAATTCGTTAGATATTTATCTAAATTGGCTGCCATTTATCATATCCTTCCCCGCATTCAGCCATCCCGCTCACTCGCGGGGGAATGTCTCTTGCCTGCGGGTCTTTTTTTGCGAATGACGGCGTTTGTTCTTCAATCGTCGCTCCCTGCTTGCTCGGCTGGGGCGAGTGCGCTTGCGCTTCTTGGGCGGCAAGAGCGCTTGTCTGATCAACCCGGCGAGTTTCTTACGTGCAACCTGCCTGTTTTTAACCTGACTGCGATATTGGCTGGATTCGATTACAAGCTCTCCATTCTCCGTAATCTGTTTGGTTGCCAGCTGTTCAAGACGGTTTTTGACATCCTCTGTCAGGGACTCTGAACCTTGTAAATCAAAGCGAAGTTGCACCGCCGTGGCGACTTTGTTGACGTTCTGTCCGCCCGGGCCTGAGGCGTGTATAAATTTTTCTGTTAGGTCACGATCCGGGATCGTGAGGGATTTTGTAATTCTCATAAGCGGTTTATTTTTTACTGGTTATCTCAATTAATTCAGTATACTATATCCATAAAAATGAAAAAACCACTCTTGGAAGAGTGGTTTTTCCTTGAGGGAGAGAAATATTGGAGGTTATAAAAAGGTTTGGTTCGTACGATTTTTTATCCATAAGGAGAATACGGATATTTTGTATCTAAATAATACAATATTCACCACCCGAAGTCAACACCCATATGTTAAGAAAAACCCCGGCTTTTCGCCTGGGTTTTATTAGTTATCCAGAGAGAAAAGATAGCGACCTCCCGCGCGAGCGGTAGAAAAGGCCGCAACTGCAGATTTCAGGTCATTGTTAGCTCATAACTTCCTGCATCTTGAGCATATCGCCCTGTCGGTCGAGGACTTGCGTTGTAGCAGAAGCGACAATCAGCATCCTGGCGGGCTGATCATTATGTGCACTGGCAAAAGTTGTACCCTTGAAGCTCGTCAGGTGGGCGTTATCGCCCTCATGCAATAAGACCGGCTTCTTGTTGGGTAAACTGACTTCAACAATACCTTCCTTCACCAAAATGAAGGCTTCACCCTTCTGCAATTCCAATGTTTCTTTGTAAGATGAGGGGGGAATATAAGCCAGGATGGATTTAAAGGAGAGATTGTCCTCGGGCGAAAGCAGGAATAGAGCCGGGATCGCCGGGTTATTGTATTCACCCAATTGGTCTATCTGACCCTTGCGGACGATATATGCATCCTCTTCTTCAATGTCCTGGAAGATCTGGAATAGACGCACGTTATAGAAATTCGCTAATTTCTGCAGATTCTCAACCGAGATGGAGGCTTTATCACGCTCGATCAGTGAAATGAAAGAGATTGAAAGATCAGCGCCTTCGGCGACTTCGTTCAGCTTGTAGCCTTTTTGATGTCGTAACTCACGCAGTTTTTGTCCTAGCGTTGCCATTTTAAATTCCTTTCCGCTTTTATTCCCTAATTCTACCTGAAAAATCTAATTTTATTCAATATCCTATTATTTATTTACAAAACCATGTCACTTGACGTTAATTGTTCATGCTTTGCAGGTTTTTCGATGATACAATTTTAGCCAGAGAGGACCTCAGCCGTTATGACGGAAATAAACCGGCCAAGCCCAACAATCGAAGATTATCTCGGTGTGATCTACACACTCAATCGGGATGGAGAGCGCGTCATCGCCGCTCGTCTGGCTGAATCGCTTGATGTTTCTGCCCCAACCGTCGCGGCCACCCTCAAGCGTATGCAGCGGGACGGTTGGATCGCATTGGACAACGACAAGGTCATCAATCTCACCACCTTGGGCAAGTCTGCAGCGATGAGTGTGATCCGCCGGCACATGCTCACCGAGTGGATGCTTTCCCGGATGCTCAAGCTACCCCTGGCCGAACTGCATCGTGAAGCTCACCAGATAGAGCATACGCTTTCACCTGAGGTTGCCAGACGACTCCAGTCCGAAATGGAGGATCCCCGGTTCTGTCCACACGGTAACCCGTTGCCGGGTTACGAGGCCGAAGCCGGTGAGTGGGCGCCGCTCTCAGGGATCGCACCGGGAAGCCGCGTCATCGTCAGACGGATCCAGGAGAACCTCGAGGAGAATTACGATATCCTTTCCTTCCTCGAATCAAAAGGCGTAATCCCGGGTGCAGCCTTGCTGGTTACCGAAACCCTACCATTTAATGAGACCATAAAGGTTCAGATTAAAGACCGGGCTCTGACCCTGGGCCTTAATCTGGCATCTGGCATTTTCGTTAGCAGCGTATAATGGTCGGGTTTGGGAACTATTCAACAAATGTCTGAACAACTTTATTATAATATCAAAACCATTATAATAAAAGCCCCCAAATGGAATCAAGTCGCAATTCCCCCCTCATAAAGGGTCGGGATAGCTTCCCTTACCATTTACATCTTACATCTCAGCGGAATGGACCAAATCGTATAACCTGGGGACCTGGTCTTTGAGCACGTCATAGTTCGTGCGCCAAACAAAGACTTCCCCCACCCCGCCGTATTCGAACGCAACCACTCGCGGTTCCCGCCAGTGACCGGCGCGGATTGCCTGCAAGGCCCACTCAAACACCCGCCAACCTTCCTCATCCATCCCAAAATGATCGGTCAACACACCGCCGTACGACCGGACGCCGGTTACATGCAATTCCGCCAGGCGGTCAAGCGGCATCGCACCGATATAGTCCTTCACGTCAACGCCCAGAGTATCTGCCGTGATGCGGGCATGGGACAGATCCACCAATAGCTGACAGCCCGTGTCCTCAATCACACTGGAAAATTGGGTAACGTCAGCTGCGGGGGCGATGTGCGGGTTGGCCAGCGTATAGGGATAATGCTCCAAAACAACTCTTTCAGCACCAAAATGGTCCACCATCAGTCCGATTTCCTGCCGCCAGAGGTCGTTCACCCGGCGGAGTTCTGTCGGGTCATCGGGCGTGGTGCTGCGCGGCGTAACGAGATGGCTGTTCACGTGCGGTGTCCTGGTAGTTTGCAGGAAGCGATCGATCCTGGAGAAGTCCGCGTCCAGCGTGGTACCCAGGCCGGCGTCCAGCGAGAAATGGATTGTCACGGGTCGGTGAGGCGCTGCTTCTTCCAGCATACCTTCCCAGTCAGGACACTTGATCAGGTCCAGCTCAACCCTACCTTCTTTGATCAGGCGGATCAGCGGGTTAGAAAAATTGACTGCGAACTTCATTCGCGCCCCATTTCTTCTGCGGGAAAAGAATCATCCGGCGTCCGGGCCGGAACGCAAACGGCCAGGAAGACCAATTCCTTTTCACCGGGGTTGCTGATCTGATGCACTTCGAGCGGCTGGATCACAACCGCATCCCCCCATGCCAAATGGAATTCCCGGTCATCCACGATCAGCCGCGCTTCACCTGCCAAGATCAAACAGGACTCCTCGGAGATCTTGTGATAATGCGCCTCCGAAAAACCCCCGGAAGGGAACCGTACCTCAGCCAGACTATGAGAAGCCACGTCTCCCACCGCCAGACCCGTGATCTCCTGAACGACCTCACCGCCAGGATGATGTCGGTTGGGCGGCCGGTTTTCAATTTTGGACAGGATCATAATTACCTCACTCCACAATAAAAACAGCCCTCCCATAATAGCAGAAGAATGGGACGGCTGCAAATTGATTAAGGATTAGGCAGTCTCAGGCGCCTTGGCCTCATGGAATACATCATATCGGGTCTCCAATTCCTGGCGGAATTGGCGGGTATAGAGATTGTAGTACTTCCCCTGGGCTTTGATTAGTTCCTTATGATTGCCCATCTCCACGATCTGGCCGTCTTCGATCACCAGGATCTTATCGGCGCGTTTGATCGTCGAGAGCCTATGCGCAATCACAAAGCTGGTCCGGCCCTGCATGAGCC
>JAXHUD010000128.1:0-6877 GCA_034189815.1 Chloroflexota bacterium | reverse complement strand
ACAAAGGCCAAAGCGGCACAAAAACAGATCGAATTTTGGGACCAGGAAAAAGTGGATGAGATGGTCGCGGCTGTAGGCTGGGCATGTTACAAGAGCGCGGAAGCCTGCGCCAAACTGGCCTATGAAGAGACCGGGATGGGGACCTATGAGGATAAACTGGTCAAACATCAGAAAAAGACCCTGGGCACCCTTCGTGATCTGCACGGGCTGAAAACGACCGGTCTGATCGAAGAGGATGAAGAGAAGGGATTACTGAAGTTCGCCAAACCTGTGGGTGTGATCGGCGCTCTGACGCCGGTGACCAACGCTAGTGCAACCCTGCCCGGCAATGCCCTGGCGATCCTGAAAACGCGCAATGCCGTGATCTTCGCCCCCCATCCTCGAGCGAAAAAGACCTGCCAGTTGAACGTCGATGTGATGCGAAAAGCGCTCAAACAGGTCGGCGCACCGCAAGACCTGGTGCAGTGTATTGAGGAGCCCAGCATCGCATTGACCCAGCAACTGATGGAAGCGGTGGACCTGGTGTTGGCGACGGGTGGCGCGGGGATGGTGAAGGCGGCCTATTCCAGTGGGACGCCGGCATATGGCGTTGGCGCGGGGAATTCAGTCTGCATTGTGGATGACACCGCCGACCTGGAGGACGCCGCGGTCAAGATCTTCAAGAGCAAAACGTTCGACTATGCCACTTCCTGTTCGACCGAGAATTCCGTCGTCATCTTCGAGAATGTGTTCGATGATATGCTGGCAGAACTGCAAAAAACTGGCGGCTATCTTTGTGTCGGTAGGGAGCGGGATAAACTGGAAAAGGCGTTATGGCCTAATGGCAAACACTTGAATAAGGATATTATCGCCCAGAGTGCCCAAAAGATTGCCGACGTGGCAGGGATCGATCTGCCTGAGGGGAAATCCTTCCTGATGGTTATGGGCGAAGCGGTAGGTCCTGAAGATCTCTTCTCAGGCGAGAAACTGTCTGTCGTTATGACACTTTGGAAAGTCAAAGATGTGGATGAGGCGATCCAATATGTCCAGGATATCACCGGTTATGTCGGCCCTGGGCACAGCTGCGGCATCCACACCAAAGACGAAAGCCGGATCCATCAGTTGGGAGAGACGGCTCGTGTCAGCCGGATCATGGTTAACCAGCCGCAATGCTACGGTAATAGCGGTAACTACGATAACGGAATGCCCTTCACGCTCACCCTAGGCTGCGGTTCCTGGGGCAACAACATCACCACGGAAAACATTCACTGGAAACATTTCCTGAACATTACCTGGGTGGCGAAACCCATTGAACCCGTTGTGCCGGATGAGGAAGTACTCTTTCGCGCACATTGGGCGAAATACGGTAAAGAGTAGACCTTAGGAGAGCGATCTTTATGAATACGTCTTTGGAAATAAAACAAGACCTGGACCATCTGAGCGTTGATTTCCCTTATTGGGAAAAAACCAAGGATCTGGTGGACCAGTTGATTGATGTTATTCTCAACTACCGCCAGAGCGGCCACCCTGGCGGCTCAAGGTCAAAGGTGCATTTGCTGTTGTCACTGATGCTCAGCGGCGTGATGCGTTGGGATATCCGCCAGCCCGAGAAACGCTTCAGTGACCGGTTCATCCTCTCGGCGGGGCATACCATTCCTTTGGTTTACTGCACATTGGCTGTATTGAACGAAGCCCTGCGGCTCAAGTATGAACAGACAAAGGATGAACGATATCAGCTCAATGAAGCGGAAAAGCACGCGCTATATTGGGAAAACTTGCTTACCTTCCGGCGACGAGGCGGGCTGAGCGGCCATGCCGAGGCGATGGAGAAGACCTTGTTCATCAAGTTCAACACCGGTCCGTCGGGTCATGGCAGCCCGGCTGCCGCAGGCCAGGCTCTGGCGCTCAAACGAGCCGGGGTGGGAGAGGTCCGGGTGTTCTTTATCGAGGGCGAAGGCGGGTTGACCCCCGGCGGCGTTCATGAGACCTTGAATTCGGCTTGGGGTAACCATTTGGATAACCTGGTCCTGCTGGTGGACTGGAACGACTTTGGAATCGACCAGCACCGTGTCAGTGAGAGCGTCTATGGCACACCGGAAGATTGGATCGGGTCCCATGGCTGGGAGGTGCTAGGAACAGAACAAGGCAGTGAGTGGGCAAAAGTGACAGAGACCTTGCTGAAAACCGCGACGCTTGAACGTAATGGTCAGCCGAAGGCAGCCTGGTTCAAGACCCGAAAAGGCCGCGGCTACCAAAAATATGACGCGGCTTCCCATGGATCACCGCACGGCAGGGACAGCGAAGCCTTTTGGGCGACCAAGCAGGCATTCGCTGAAAAATATGGCGCTGCGTTCGAGAATTTTGGCCGGACAGCGCCCGAAGATCCTGATGAGCTGGAAGCAGAATTCCGAGCGAACTTGAAGGCTGTGATTGATGTCCTTCGAGCTGACCAGGATTTGATCGATTACCTCGCGGATCGATTGGTTCAGATCGGCGACTCCGTACCGGACACATTATCCAGCTTCAGGCTTGGTGATGGCACAAGAACGCCGTTTGACGATCCTCGTGTATTTGATTACGAAAAATATCCGGATGATCTCTTCGCTCAACCTGGGACCATGGCTGCAAATCGGGCTGCCCTGGCAAAATGGGGTGCCTGGGTGAACGCCTTCGGCGCAAAGGAATATGACCGACCTTTGATCCTGGCGGCTTCGGCTGATCTCTCTGGGTCAACTAATATCGCCGGTTTCGCGCAGAAGTATGGTAACTTTGAAGGTTACGGCTGGTATGGTCTGAACAATTCTGATTCGGGGACGCTGCTGCCCCAGGAGATCACGGAGTTTGCCAATGCCGGCATGGTCGTCGGGTTGGCGAGCACGAACCTCGCTGAGGACCCGAAGAAACATTTTGAGGGTTTCTGGGGCGCTTGTTCCACCTACGGCTCCTTCTCATATCTCAAATACGGCATGATGCGCCTCTACAGCCAAATGGCGCAGGATGATCCTCTAAAACTGGGGAAGGTAATTTGGATCGCCGGGCATTCCGGCCCGGAGACGGCGGACGATAGCCGGACCCACTTCGGGATTTACTCACCAGGAGTGACCCAGCTCTTCCCGAAGGGGCACATCATCAATTTGCATCCCTGGGAACACAATGAGGTCCCTGTGATGCTGGGCGCCGCCCTGGCGCAACCTGTCCCGATCGTCGCGCTGCATCTGACACGGCCAAAGATTGAAATCCCCGACCGGCAGAAGCTGGGGATGCCATCACACTTTGCGGCTGCCAAAGGTGCATATGTCATCCGGGATTACTCGGTTGATGCACCAAAAGACGGTGTTGTGATCGTGCAGGGTACCAGCGCGGTGACGAATGTCATCAAGATCCTTGCAGACCTTGAAGCGAAGGGCTTCAACTTGAAGTTCGTCTGCGCAACCAGTGCGGAGTTGTTCAAACTGCAACCCGAATCGTATCGCCTAAGTGTTCTTTCCGCTACCGATAAACTGAGCTCAATGGCGATTACCACCCAAGCAAAGAGCCAAATGCAAGATTGGCTGTTCAACCCGCAAACGACAGAATTTACACTCTCCGCCGATTGGGACGACCGCTGGCGGACGGGTGGGACCCTGGAGGAAGTATTGGACGAAGCGCACCTTTCCCCGGAATGGTTATTAGAAGGCATATCACGATTTGTAAAGGAGAGAGCAAACAGCTGAATAAAATAATGGTGTAAAAAGAAAAAATATGGATGTAGTAAATGATTTGCACAATCATAAAATTTATATTAAGTAGCTAAAGGAGAAATTCATGAAGACAATTGGTTTAAAAGGGCGTGATTTCCTAACCGAAACAGACTTCACCCCCCAGGAGATCCACACAATCCTCGATGTTGCTCAGGAGCTCAAACAACAACAGGCGATGGGTATTTACCACGATGACCTGCTGCGCGCAAAGACCCTGTTTATGTTGTTCTACAACCAGTCGCTGCGAACCCGCAATTCATTTGAAGCTGGCATGACCCAGCTCGGTGGCCATGCCCACTTCCTGGACCCCAGCAAGATCTACACGCCCGCACTTGAGGGCAAAGAAGTTGCCTACAGCACTGAGCGTGTCTCCGATGTCGCTCGAGTCCTCAGCCGGATGGGCAACGCAATTGCAATCCGCTGTTACGGCGATCCGGTTGATTGGGAATACGGTGGCGCGCATGCGCTGTTGAAGGAATTCGCTCGCTGGTCGGACGTCCCTGTTTTCAATATGGAAGACGACATCTACCATCCCTTCCAGGGTCTGGCTGACATGCTCACGGTCAAGGAAGAATTCGGCGGCTTCAAGGGCGTCAATTTCACCATGTCCTGGGCTTATTCCCCCAGTGTGCACAAACCGCGTGCGGTGCCCCAATCTGCGATCCTCTATGCCTCAATGATGGGTATGAACGTAACACTGGCCCATCCGAAGGGCTTTGAATTGGCGGATGATGTGATTGACCAGTGCAAGGTTTATGCGGACGATGCTGGCGGCTCCTTCAAGATCACAAACGACTTCGAGGAAGGTTTCAGGGGCGCCAATGCGGTCTATCCCAAAGCCTGGGCACCTGTCACGCTCTTCCAACCGCCGGTGGGCTCTTATGACTTTGATAAATCGCAAGAGATCATGGATTCATTCAAGAGCTGGAAGACCACCAGCGAACTGATGGACACTGCTGATAAGAAGGCGATCTACATGCACTGCCTGCCCGCGGACCGCGGTCTGGAAGTGAATAACGACGTTATGGACAAGACCGACGGCCTAGGCTGGCGTTCGGCGATCTTTGACGAAGCTGAGAACCGGCTCCACGCCCAGAAAGCGGTGATGAGCTTGTTGATGTAAGAGGATAACCTTTCGTTTTCAGAATATAAAAAGATTGCTAAAGCCCGTTTCGAAATCAAATCGAAACGGGCTTTTGATTAGACGCAGTGAAGCCTTGTGGTAGGGGTTTGTGCAACCCTTTTTCTGTAAATTCATCAGGTCTTTTTAGTCTGATCCGAAATAAAGATAGATTCTTCCGGTTTTCCAATCCTCGTCAATCTCCATCAGGATCGCGCTCACCAATCGTAAGCAAGAGGATGGATTGGGAAAAATTCGGACGCCCCGAGTTCGGCGTTTTATCTCCTGATTGACCCATTCCAGCATGTTGCTGGTCCGAATGCGCCGCCGGTGGGCCTCCGGGAACTCAAACACGGTCAAACCTTCTGGAATGGCCATCTCCATCCAATCCGCCAGATCAGAAGCCACTTCAGCATATTTGGATATGATCTGTTTCAGATACTGTTTGGCATGAGCTCGGTTCGGTGCATTGAAGACCGCCCGGATGTCAGCTGCGACTTCAGCCTGCATCTTCATGCGAGGGATATACTGGCTGGTATTCTGCTGGAGATGGAATTGTCAACGCTGCCAGGGTATCCCTGTGAAGACTGCCTGCCGAGCCTTGCGCAGTCTATAGTGGTCATCACTGATAATCAGCTGGACACCATGCAACCCACGCTCATCCAAACCTTCCAGAAACAACCCCCATCGCGCAGCATCCTGTAAGGAATGTTGTTCCGCCTCTCTCAGAGAGACGGGAAACGCCCAGAATGCGCCGTTTCCTGTCTCGTCCCACTCTTGAAGCGATCAGAATGGCTGCATCCCGGAGTTGACCATCTATCCGAACCTCCTCATAGCGGGCATTAAGATACAGATAGACCATCTCTCCCAATGGACGGTTGCGCCAGGCTTCAAGAACTTCATCCAGCTTCTCCGACGCCCGGCTGACCTGCATGCTGGTCATTGCTGTGTCGCAAAGTTGCTCAGTGATTGCCGCCGTCACTCGCTGGGTGGATACGCCCTGCACCTACATCTCGGCTATTGCCAGCGTTAGCGCTCTTTCACTCCGTAGTCCTTTCTCCAGTGCTTCCGGGTAGAAGTGCCCTTGACGCACCTGCGGTACTTCGAATTGGATCTCGCCCACACGGGTTTTAACCGTTTTGGGTTTGTAGCCATTGGCGTATCCTTTGCGCTCTGGAGACCGTTCATAGGGTCTGGCTCCCAGAGAGTGTTCCCGTTCCAACCGCATTGCTTCGTTGATCAGGATCCGAACTATTTCTGAAATTGCATCCAATCCTTCGGCTGCTACCTGTTCTAATATTTCCTTCGGTAACGAATAATTTACTTGATAGGTCATGGTTTTCTCCTTTCAGTCTTTGTCAACAGACTATTAAGAGACTGTTGAAAAACAAGTTAATGACGAAAATCGCGAACCATGATTCAATTTAGGAAATACACGACCAGCGAGGTAAAGAGGGCCAGGAAGCGCTATATGAATACCAGAAACCCATCCTATTTTGGGAATTATCTGTATGACCAGATGGTGCCGCAAAATCATTTTCTGCGGTTGCTGAATGAAATCATTGAGTGGGAACGTTTCACACAACACCTGATTGAACTTGATCGAGGAGGAGGCGAATATGGACGGTCTCCCCTTAAATCCTGCCCAACTCCTGAAATTGACAGTGTCCACAGTGAAGCCAGGGTTAATACTGCCAAAGACCATCAACGAAAAGAGGGTGGGAAAGGCCCTCACGATCCCGATGCAAAGTGGGAGGTCAAGGGCAAAAAGAAGGTCAAAAACCAAAAAGGTCAGACCGTGGATCAGGTGAAATACTTTTACGGGTATAAAGGCCATGTGAGCATGAACGCCGAAAGCAAGCTGATCACCAGCCTGGAAGTGACCTCTGGAGAAGCCTATGATGGGCATCACTTTTGTTCATTGGTGGATCAGGATCTGGCCCAAAAATTACCTGTCCATACGTACACCGCTGATCGAGGCTATGATGACGGCAACAATCATTTCTATCTGGAGCAGCACCAGTTGCAATCAGCCATA
>JAXHUD010000127.1:0-6927 GCA_034189815.1 Chloroflexota bacterium | reverse complement strand
ACAGCGAGCTTCAGCGCATGCGACGTTTTTCCGCAGGACGGTCGCGGCGTGCCCGGCTCGGGCGTGCTGGCACCGGTCAGCGGCGCCCGCGCGGAAAAAGGGGCCATGATCATTGACGCGACGGTACAGGCCATCGCCGCGCAATTGAAGGAGCTCTTTGTGCTGGAAAAGCCGACGCCGCAGGACCGACAAGCAGGAGAACCGGCATGACACAGGTACAACGTTTCTGGCCGCTTTTAACCGGAACCCACCGTTACGAGAAGACCCTGTCGACCCGTGGCCGGGGTAAGGGTGAGATCATCGAGGCACCGATCCTCGCCTATCTCATCGAGACGAAAAACGGCCGGATCCTCTACGACGTCGGTTGTGACTACAGCAAGATTAACCAGCCTGATCAACGTCGGCATTTTTATGAAAACGAAGAGTTTCCGTTTGGTCCGCCGGAAATGACCGAGGAACAGAGAATGCCGAACCTGTTACAGCGGCTCGATCTGAAACCAGAGGATATTGATGTGGTCTTCTGCGGGCACCTGCATTTCGATCATGCCGGTGGCCTGTGCGAGATGGCCCACGCGGAAGTGCATGTTCATGAAAAAGAATTACAGGCAGCTCGCGAGCCCGCCGATGGCGCCTATTTCCAGGAAGACCTGAACGGGGATTATCGCTGGCAACTGCAGCAGGCCGAATACGATCTTTGTCAGGGGGTGCGGGCGATCGAAACGCCGGGGCATACCGCCGGCCATATGTCGATGTGGATCGAGTTGCCCAAGGGTCCACCTATCCTGCTGGCCGGAGACGCGGCAGACCTGGAAGAAAATCTCAGTGAGGAAATCGCCCCGGGACTGTGCTGGCACGATCACGAGCAAATGGCCATCGACAGTATCCGCAAGCTGAAACAGATTGCCCGGCGTACCGAGGCGGTCATCTGGCCCAATCATGACATACGGTTTTACCGGGCCTGTAAACAATTTCCGGAATTCTACAGCTAGGGTGATGATGATGCGTGCGACAACAGGCCTTTCTTATCCGGTGTCTATCCTGTTCATCAGCTCTGTGGGTTGGGGATTGACCTGGATACCGATCAAATTACTCAACGGTATGGGAATTAGCGGGCCGGAACTGGTCTTTATTGCTTTCCTTGCCGGTGCCCTGGTGATGCTGCCGTTTGCCTTGATGCAGCATCGACAGTGGCGAAAACATCTGTCTTTGATGATATTGATTACACTGTTTGGCGGATTTGCCAACGTGGCGTTTCAAACTGCCTTGTATTATGGCGATGTGATCCGGGTGATGATCCTGTTCTATTTATTACCAGTGTGGAGTGTTATCGGTGGCAAGGTGTTTTTTGGGGAAATCATCGATACCAAGCGCGTCGTCACCGTGGTGTTTTCACTGGGTGGTGCCTTTTTGATCCTGGGGGGCATGGCTGTATTCGAGCAACTTCCGGACTGGACGGACCTGATGGCTATCGGGGCCGGTTTTGCTTTCGCGATGAATAACCTGCTGTTTCGGGCTTCACCTGGTGTGCCACTGATCAGCAAGGTGACCGCCATGTTTGCCGGCTGTAGTATGATGATCGGCGGATTCCTTGTTGTAGCAAACCTGCCGGGCGGGGATTATGGCCTTGACGTCACGTTATATAGTGCCCTTTACGGGTTGGTGTGGCTGACCCTCATTACCTTCGGTACCCAGTGGGGTGTAACACAGATCGAGGCCGGACGGGCCGCCATTATTATTGTCATGGAGCTGGTGGTTGCGGTGGTGTCAGCAGCTTTGTATGCCGCTGACTGGCTTTCGCTGATCGAGATCGTCGGTGGTGTACTGGTAGTGACAGCGGCGATCATCGAAGGTGGGCGTGAGGAAACACCAGAAGTCGAGGCCGCCTGATTCAGTTTACTTTATTGACGACTGGAAAAGGTTTCGAAATGTTCTCGTTCGCTACTGGCCATCCAGTTGTTCAAATCACGCAGCTCGGCTACCGGTTCCCGTGAGAACGGCGCCTCGTGCAGATAGCCGTCCGGACCGAACTCCGGGGTCATGGTGCTCAATGCATAACGCCGTTCTTTCTGACTTTGCCAGATCAGTTCCCACCAGGATTGGTGGGAGACAAGTGCGTTGGCGTATTCAGGGGCGGCGGGATGCGGTACCTGGGGCCCCTGATCGTAGCCGACCCGGGCATGGATATGATGCGCATGCGGGGCGAGTTCGCCGATGATGTCGAGCTCGGTATCCACCAGTCGTTCACAGACAACACACCAGTGACTGAAATCACAGGTCAGCAGCATATCCGGAAGCTGTTGCACGATACGTTGCGTCACCCATGGGTTAAACAGCGCCCTGCCCCGGTGGGTTTCAAAACTGATGGCGACCTCGAATTGTTTTGCGATCTCTATGGCGCGGCCAAAGAATTCGATATTCAGGGATTCAGGCCAGGCATCGCAGCCGCCGAGACAGGTAACGAAAAGCGGATCGAGTGGACGAGAGAGTGACAGTTTATGGATCAGCGAGTCCAGGTGATGTTCCAGGGTGGCAAGGCGATCCGGGACATAACTGCCAGCAGTCGTAATCTCCGCAATATACTCCAGCTGATGCTCTGCCAGTTGGTGGCGAAACCGATCTGCTGTGCGCTGAGCTTCGGGCGCCGGTCCCTCGATTCCATCGAACCCGTCTGATAACGCCTGCTCCAGCGAAGAAGCGTAGTTCCCATCGAATCCCCAGAGTGTTTTGAACAGCTTCAATTGCAAGGTATTCCCTCCATAGTTCTTGCGAAAAGAAGTGCAAGGGAGATGCCAGTTGAGGTATCGGGGTGAGATGAGACCAATACAGGACGACGAGCCGCGGTATATCTCGTTCTGGCACCGGCAGGACAGCGTTCGAGAACAGCAGACCAATCATATCGGGCATGGCGAAATGCGCAATGTTGAGGCTCTGGCCGAACACAGGCACCAATACGGTGCGGTTGCGGTTAAAGCAGGGTTATTTACTCAGTTTTTTAAGTGATTGATAAGTAACGAATAGCATCGGCGGTAATGGGTTGGCATAGCGCTTGCTCTTAGTCCGTATTACTTCAAACAGAAATCGTAATACTAGGGGACGATGCTATGAAGAGTTGGTTCAAGAAAACAATACAGGCGGTACTGGCCGGTTTGCTGGTGAGTGCCTCGGCGCAGGCAGCGGAACCGTTGAAGATCGGCTATAGCGACTGGCCGGGCTGGGTAGCCTGGGAAGTCGGCATTGAAAAAGGCTGGTTCAAGGAAGAAGGCGTGGAGGTCCAGTTTGAGTGGTTTGACTATGTCGCCTCAATGGATGCTTTCGCTGCGGGCAAACTGGATGCGGTCGGGATGACTAATGGCGATGCGCTGGTCACCGGAGCGACCGGTGCCAAGAGTGTCATGTTCCTGATGAATGATTACAGCAACGGAAATGACATGCTCATCGGTGCACCGGGTATCGAGTCTGTGAAAGACCTGGAAGGCAAAAAGGTCGGGGTTGAGATCGGTTTTGTGGGGCATCTTCTGCTGTTGAATGCACTGGAAGACAATGGCATGACCGAAGCGGACGTGGAACTGGTCAATGTGCCAACCAATGAAACCCCCCAGGTGCTGGCTTCAGGTCAGGTTGACGCGATTGTGGCATGGCAGCCGAGTTCAGGTCAGGCATTGCAGCTGGTACCCGGTTCGAAGGCAATCTATACCAGTGCCGACAAGCCCGGACTGATCTATGACCTGCTTGCCGCTTCACCGCAGAGCTGGGCTAACCGGCGTGATGAGTACAAAAAAGTCATGAAAGTCTGGTATCGAATCGTGGATTACCTAAAGGACCCCAAAACACATGATGATGCCGTGGAGATTATGGCTTCACGTGTTGGTATTTCACCTGAAGAGTATGAAGGATTTATCAATGGAACCAAGATCCTGACGCTTGAAGAAGCCAAGGAGCGCATGGCCAAGGGCGATGGTTTTGATTCGATTTATGGCTCCTCGAAAATATCTGATGAGTTTAATGTGGACAACAAGGTCTACAAAGAGCCACAGGATATTGATGCCTATATCGATACCAGTATGACTTCGGGAATGTAAATGGCTCGTTGTATGGGCTTCATACAGTAAAACCAGCTGAAGGTAGAACAGGAAATGGCTGTATTTCAAAACCTGCAGTACCAAAAACGTATAACGTTTGCGGTAATGAGTTTCCTGATTCCGCTTCTACTGTGGAGCCTGGTAAGTTATGTGCCTTTTCTCTGGCACCCGAAAGTCGAGATTACCGATCCGGGCAGCGTGTCATATCTCAAGCAGGGCATGCTGCTGGATCGGGAAATCTTTGACAGAGAGCTGAATTCAGCAAAAGAGGAAGATAAAGCCCTCCCCAGAGGGGAACCGGCCAACCCGATTTATTTACCGGCGCCTCACGAAGTGGCGACGGCGTTTTATACGGCATTTACCACTGAACCCAAGCGCCGTAACGAGAAGTGGTTACATGAAAGCCTGTGGGACAGTATCCAGGTAATATTCTGGGGATTTTTCATTTCCTCGCTTATAGGTGTTCCTCTGGGAATACTGGCAGGCACCTACAGCACGGTATCCCGATTAACAGAACCGTTTGTCGAGTTTTTCCGTTACCTTCCGGCACCGGCTTTTGGCGCACTGGCAGTGGCCATACTGGGTATACATGCTGCACCCAAGATTGCAATTATATTTATCGGTACCTTTTTTCAACAGGTTCTCATCATCGCCAATACAACACGTAAGCTGGATCCTTCACTGGTCGAAGCGGCACTGACGCTTGGTGGTAAACGTTCCAGGTTGTTGTTCAAAGTAGTTGTCCCCGGTGTTTTGCCGAATGTGTATCGAGATCTGCGCATTCTGCTTGGCTGGGCATGGACCTACCTTATCGTTGCCGAGTTGATTGGATCGAGTTCGGGGATAACCTGGTTTATCACGCAGCAAGCACGTTACAAGAATTTTGATAATGTGTATGCCGCAATAATGATGATCGGCATTATCGGCCTGGTAACGGACATGCTGCTGGCCTGGTTGGGTAAAAGGATGTTCCGCTGGCAGAAACAGTCATCGTCCGCATAAGTGAGAATAAAATGACTAACTTTAACTTACCCAGTTACCTGGAGCAGTCAGACAAGGTCAGGGATCGTTTTGACCGTTTGAAAAAAAGACCGGTAATTCTCGAAATACAGGATCTTGGCAAGGATTTTGACACTCCTCAGGGTAAGGTGACGGCCTTGAAGGATATCAATTTCAGGGTGCACAAACGGGAGTTTGTCTGTGTGATAGGGCCATCAGGTTGCGGAAAATCAACTCTGATCAGGACCCTGGCGGGTCTGGAATCGGCGAGCAGCGGGCAGGTTCTGCTGGATGGCAAGGCGGTCAGTGGTCCCGGACCGGATCGGGGCATGGTATTTCAGGGGTACACCCTCTTCCCCTGGCTGACAGTGAAAAAGAACGTGATGTTTGGTCTGGAGATGACCGGTTCCGGGAAAGTTGTCGCAGAAGAGGAAGCGTTGCAGTGGATCGAGCTTATTGGACTGTCAAAATTCGTGAACAGCTATCCTCATCAATTGTCCGGTGGCATGAAGCAGCGTGTCGCGATTGCCAGGGCCCTGGCCAATCAGCCAAGAATTTTACTGATGGATGAGCCGTTCGGCGCACTTGACGCCCAGACAAGAGGCAAGATGCAGGCCTACCTGATGGAAATCTGGAAGAATATCGACGTGACAATCCTGTTCATCACGCACGACCTCGATGAGGCGATTTATCTTGCCGATCGGATTCTGGTTCTGAAAGCGCACCCGGGAGAAGTTCAGGAAGTGATTGAAGTACCCGTTCCGCAACCGCGCTCAGAGGATCAGTTTCTCAGCCCCGAATTCCTGGCGACCAAGAAACGGCTCGAGGAACTGATCCACCCTGTTAAGGAAGAACAGACCGTGAATAGTGACCATCTCAACATGGTGCGGATGGTTCCGGTAGACGATGAAGTCGAGAGTGTCTTCTGAATATGAACGAATGGCATCGAATGACCTGGGAGGAAGTGGGCCGGCTGGTTACCAGCGGTATGGATACCGCCGTACTTCCTGTCGGCGCGACGGAGCAGCACGGCCCACATCTGGGGTGCGGCATGGACGCGGAAATTGCGAGTCAATTATGTCGTAGTGTGAGTGAGGATACCGGCGCCATGCTGTTACCACTGCTACCGTTTGGTTGCTCGGTGGGCCATTCCAGGCGCTGGCCCGGGACGTTGTCACTGCAACCCAAGACGTTGATCGATATTGTCAAGGAACTGGGTGACTGGGTATATGCGTCAGGGATTAGACGGCTGTTTATTATTAATAGCCATGTGACCAATTACGCACCGTTACGCTGTTCGCTCGAGATGTTGCGTGCCGAGTATGATGACATGATGTTGACAGTGATCAATACCGGCACGATTAGCGAAAGAGTAAAAGAGCGGCATTTTCACGACGCCGATGACTGGCACGCGAATGATGCGGAAACCGCGTTGATGATGGCGGTCAGTCCCGAAATGGTCAGAGAAGGGAAAATTGCTGAAAGTGACGACGAGGATAGAACAGAAGCGTGTGTTTTTTCGCACCCGGTAAACCGCACCAGCAGAAATGGTGTCACCGGCAAACCCAGCCTGGCCAGTGCCGAACAGGGTAAAGAGCTGTTTGAGTGGATGGTCGAGGATCTGAGTGAGATTGTCAGGCGAGGAATGCAGGAGCAGCCACCATTGCCGTATTCGTATGATGAAAAGATCGATGTTGTTCAGTAGTTTATGAAGGATTGAATGTGAAGAGCAAAGAAGAGATCAAGACGCTTCAGCAGGAACTCAAGGATAAAGGGATAAAATACTGCCTGGGTGCTTATGTGGATATACATGGTATTCCCAAGGGGAAATTTGTGCCGATCGACCATT
>JAXHUD010000126.1:0-6998 GCA_034189815.1 Chloroflexota bacterium | reverse complement strand
CGTTGTCCATCAGCCAATTCCCCTATGGGTTCGCAGATCCTCACAGCTACGAAGGGTTCGCGTTCAGCCTGCCAACCTCGCCTGACACCGCCACGATGATGGCAATGAGCCAGCTTGCTTTTAGTTATGGCAAGGCTCTTTCCGGTAATCCGGCAATGATCCAGGTGATTGAGAACGCCGATGACCCGGCCGCTTATCAGGCCTTCGATTATGTGGTGCTCCTTGGTGAGGCGGAGGATGTCGTCTCCGCTAAACTGAATGCACAGTTGCCGATGCCGCTGGACATGGAAACGGGGTTACCTGCCGATAACAACCTGATCCTCCAAGCCGATAATACGGATGGCAGCCTGGGTTATATTGAGGCTTTCGAATCCGGCGAAGGCGCTATTGTTTTGCTCGTGACAGGCAATGACCCGCAAACCTTGACAGAAGCCAGCACGTTGCTCTCATCACCCGGCATTCGCCAAACACTGGAAGGATCCGTTGCCGTGGTCAGTTCCATTGAAACTGCCGCTGCCTACTATCCGGATGGCGCCGGGCCGGTCAGTCTGGATCAACGCGGGGATGAGATTATGCTCACCACGCCGTTAGAGATCGGCGGCCAGTCCATCTGGATCCTAAGGGTCACTGCTGGGATCTTGGGAATCTCGGTAATTATAATGCTGATCGCATTGCTCCGAAAAAACAGACGTGGAGAGGAATCCTGAGGCAACAATGAAAAATAAGAACGAACCGCAAACCCGAAAATTCTCTATCTATATCATTATCCTGGTTGTCTGGGCAATCATTAGCGCGTTCCTGCTGGTCAGGTACACACCCGCCCTTAGCCTGTTGGGGATTTCACTGAATATCTTTGTGATGGTGCTCGCCTTGACAGATCTATTTAGTTTCGCTCCCTGGGCCGGTATGCTGCTCAGCGTCCTGACCTTCACAGGTTCGGGCTATTCATTGCTGAATATGAACCAGGACTTCCTGATCTCTACCATTATCGGCGCCGTCATCTTCATCATCACGGCCATCATATGCGCCATCTATGCCAAACAGGTCCGCAAGGTGGATGAGAAATACGCCCGCCTGCAGCAGGTGGCCGATTCGCTCATGATTTACGACCGGTCAACCTCGCTGATGCGGTGGAAATTCGCCAGGCAGACCTTAACAACCGAGATTCTGCGCGGCCGCCGTTATAACAACGATGTCACCCTGGTTTTGTTCGAATATCGTAACCGGGACCAGTTTACCCGGGACGATATCCGTCGGATTAATCAGGTTGTCTCTGAAATATTGCAGGAAGGCATCCGGACAAACCTTGACATTGCCTTCATCAACGACCATCTCGGATTGATTTTGCCGGAGACCGGTTCCGAGGGTGCATTGATCCTCACTCGCCGCCTGATCAAGGAATCGAACCGCCGTGTGGATGCGAGAGTAGTTGCAGGCATTTCCAGCTTCCCGTCCGATGCCATCACCGAAGAAGAGATCATTGAGAACGCCAAAACGGCCTTGAACGAGGCGATTTATTCCAGACGGTCCGTCGTTGACTATCATACGGTCCGAATAGATTCAGCCGTTGAGCCCAAGGATTTTCCTGCAGACCCGAACGCGGCAACGAAATTACCAGGTTCACAAGAGGACTATGTTGCCATTCTGGAGAACATTGATCTCGACCAGGATGAGTGGGTCATCTGGGTCGAAGGGTTTAATCAAATGGAAGATCTGGTGGAGGTGAAGCGCAGCTTTTCAGATATCGCTCACATCGATGCCGTGGAGTTTCTCTTCCTTCAGAAGAACCATCTTGTCGTCAAAATCAGATCCACCGATCCGGACCTGCTGGATGCCAGCAATCCCTTCCCCGGCTGGGAAGTGCTCAAGAACAGTCCGGAAAACCGTTATTGGTTATTGGCAATGAAGGACATTCCCTCAGAAGAAGATCAATCCTGAGCGCACACTTATTAAGTTTTTACTTGTAAAGGTTATTGCTAAATGGCTATAGAACCAGGATTGCTGGAAACTTCTTTCCTTGATTTTCGCATCTCGGATTATCTCCAACGGATATTGCCGGAAGATCTTGCGCATGAATTTGACGTCGCGCCGCTCACCATTCGAGAGGGCGAGTTATGGGTTGCCACCCATCACCCTTTGGACCCCACGAGTCTTGTATCTTTGGAGCAGTTGACACGCTACGCCATCCAGCTAGTTCAGGTCAGCTTTGTTCAGGTCCGGCAATACCAGGCGCGTCTCTATCAACTAAGCAAAGCCAGACCACCCAGGTTATCCTTCGAGACTCTGGCGGTGAAAATCGGCCTTGAGGTCAACGAGCTGGAGACAAATGAAACCCTCGGCTTCGATGACTGGCTCCAGCATGGCAAAATCACACCCAAACAATGGTCACAAATTGTGGCGCTTGACCGTTATCTGCCGAGCAGGCCCCACGTGCGACCATCACCCATCAATGGCCTGACCGATTTCCTGGACATCCTTCCCGAAGAACGTCGGCAACTGGATTATTTCGTCCCCTTATGGTGGTCAAACCATACCCTTTATATCGGTGTGGAACCAGCCACAAATCTGGCACGGTTGAACGCCCTCCGAGACCGCTGGCCTTTCCGGACCGTCTTCATCGTCGTCCCAGGCCAACAAATCAGGGTCCTGCGCTCAATAGCAGCGGAGAAACAGCAGTTCGTTAATTCAATCCGAGATGAACAGATTGGAGATTTGCTTTTTCAACATGGTTGGATCTCTGAATCAGAATTAGCAGCCGCATTGACCCTCAACCGCCAATCGGGTGTCCCCCTCGCAGAAGCCATCTTCAACCGCAACCCGGAATTGGATTATCAATGGCTGGAAGAAAAAGCCGCTTTATTGGATTCGATTGCCATCCATGCAAAAGATTTACCAGGCCATTTCAACGATGTTCTGCTCAGTCTTCTGGAAATTGTGCCACTTGAAATTTGCGAAATGCTTTCCGTGCTGCCGCTCAATTTCATGGATAGCGTTTTGGTGGTCGGGGTTGATGAAATCCAATCAGGCGTGATGGAAATTCTGGAAGAGGTCACCGGTTACAAGGCTGAAGCCAGGATTATGTATGCCGACGTGATTAATGACCGTTTGGCGAAAATCGAGCCCATGCTTTCCATACAACCACCCTTTGAACTCGGAAGCAACCAGGTGGACAGCTTCCTGACAGCTTCAAAACTGGTCCAGCCAGAACAGCTCGCTCGGCTTGAACGCCCGCGAGGGGCAACCGTACAAGAGACGTTTGATGCACTGATAGCTTCCGGATTACTCAATGACGAAGACATCGCCCAGGTCGCCAGTATTCTCTTCCAGACGCCTCAGCTCCCACTTGAAAACATCCAACCCGATGAGACTCTGGTATCCGAGTTTTCTCAGTCCTTCCTCAAGGAAAATCGTTTACTACCTCTGTTCGAAGATCAGGATGCGCTCTGGGTAGCCATCAGTGATCCCCTGAATGGGTTGAGCCTCTCGCATTTGGAACAAACAAGCGGAAAGCCGGTATGGCCATTGATTGTTCCCCGCTCCGATTTGGAACACCGCATGCGCCAGTATATCAATTACGCCCTTACGGACCCCGACAATCCAAACATCCGAGGTTGCCTGAACTACCTCGCCCGTCATCGCATCATCGACCGGGCCGCGATCCCAGAAATCCTAAACGACCTCTTTGAAAAAAACCAGACCTTTGACAAATCCATCAGTCAATATTTACGAGACGATTCATCCGACCTATTTCAGGCATTTGCGGCCTTTCGCGACGTGAGTTACATCTCGCTGCAGCCCACCACCGAAACCAGGGCCATGGTGGACCCGATCGGTAACGAGATATCCCAAACGATCAGCCACGACCCGGTCGAGACCCCCATCGCTCGGCGGATCGACTATGCCACGGCTCGCCAATGGAACGCCCTGCCCTTCGGAGAAGAGGATGGGCAGATTTTGGTGGCCTTCGCCGATCCACTCTTTGATGAAGCGCTCGAAGAACTTTCCCATAAGTTCCAAAAACCCCTAATGCCCGTCCTCACCGACCGGCAAAACCTCAACGCGGCTATCGAACGTACCCTGGGAAAAACCAATATCGGCACATTACTGGTCAATGCTGGCCTGATTTCCCGCCACCAGTTGAATGACGCCCTGAACCTGGCTGAAAAAACCGGCGTTCGCATCGGCCAAACCCTGATTCATCGCGACTACATCACTGAGAAGCAGCTCTACTCCTTCCTATCCAAACAGGTTGACATGCCCCTGTTTGACCTGACGGAGATAAAGCTCAGTCGCCAGGCAGCGGACCTGCTCACCCCGGAGCAAGCCTGGGATTGGGGCGTTCTGCCGCTTTCAGCCGATGACCAGAACCTCTTCCTCGGCGTCATTGACCCAGTAAACCGGCAGCCGATTGAAAACGTCCGGCAGGAAACGGACCTAAATATCATTCCGGTGCTCATCACTGAAAATGATTTCGAAAATGCCTTGGACGATCTGTTCCAGAAAGATTACACGGCGCAATCGGTTTCAGCACTCCTGACCCGTGCGCCTGAAAACTCAGCCGCCTGGGTGCTGACCAAGGCGCAGAAAATCTGGATGGTTATCCTATTGGTCCTGTTGGCCGGATTGGCCGTTTGGAACATCAAGAATTTCCTGATCGGCGTCAACGCCGCATTTACGATCATCTACATGATGATGCTGATTTACAAGTTCGTGCTGGTTTCAAGCTCGGTGGGTTCCAATCTGGAAGTACCCGTCACCGAAGAGGATATTCAGGCACTGGAGGAAGACAAGCTGCCGGTCTACACCGTCCTAATTCCAGTGTACAAGGAAGCGGACGTGCTGCCATCCCTACTAAAAGCTATCAAGAACCTGGATTATCCCAAGGTCAAACTGGATGTCAAAGTGCTTCTCGAGGAAGATGACGTCGAAACAATCAACGCCTTCTATAAAACGAATCCGCCCGATTTCATTAAAGCCCTGCTCGTCCCCACCTCTCAGCCCAAAACGAAACCCAAAGCCTGCAACTATGGACTGATCCATGCTAAAGGGGAATACCTCGTCATTTTTGACGCCGAAGATCAGCCCAATCCCGACCAGCTCAAGCGCGTGGTCGCTGCATTCAATAAGAGCCCGGAGAACGTGATATGTATGCAGGCCAAGCTAAACTACTTCAACCGCCAGCAGAATGCACTGACGCAATTATTCTCATCCGAATACTCCATGTGGTTCGATCTCTTCCTGCCAGGGCTGGACGCCCACAACGTCCCCATCCCCCTGGGCGGCACCTCGAACCACTTCAAGACCTATGCCTTGCTGGAGGCCGGTGCCTGGGATCCGCATAACATGACCGAGGATGCGGACCTCGGCATCCGGCTTTACAAGCTCGGTTATCGGACCAAAATCGTTGACAGCACCACCTACGAAGAAGCCATCGGCGATGTAAATAACTGGATTCGCCAGCGATCCCGCTGGGTCAAAGGTCATATCCAGACCTGGTTGGTGCATATGCGCCACCCCTTCAAACTGATCCGTGAAATCGGTCTGCGAGCCTTCTTCAGCTTCCAAATGGTGATCGGCGGCAACATTTTTACCTTGATCGTCAATCCTCTTTACTGGTTCCTGACAGCTGCCTGGTTCCTGTTCCGGCTGGAGTTTCTCGGGGAGATCTTCCCCGGCCCAATCTACTTCATGGGCGCATTCAGCCTCTTCTTTGGGAATTTCGCCTTCACGTACATGAATACGGCTGGCGCGATCGGTAGAAAATACTATGACATGGTTAAGGTGACCCTGCTCAGCCCGCTCTATTGGGTGCTAATGAGCATCGCCGGTTGGCGCGGGTTTATTCAATTGATCACCAAACCCCATTATTGGGAAAAGACCATTCACGGCCTGGCGGATGATGAGGAAGCTGAGGTTTTATGAGATCGGGACGACGCAGCCAAAACCGCCAAAAAAGCGAACAAAAATTTATTCCCCAGCGCCCAGAGCAGGAACGTGCCAGACTGACGCCCAAACCGCGCAAGAATGAGTCGCTGGTCATTTTCCTGTTGGCCTTCGTACTAAACCTGGCTGCCGCCACCTTGCTCAGCTTCTACTGGCAAATCGGCGAAAGGAACGCCCTCACGACCACGGCCAATGGCTTGCTCTTGTTTTACACCCGTGAATCAGAAATCTCTGCATTTGCCCTGATCCATCCACCCTTTGCCACCATTGCCCAACTGGTCTTCATTCCCTTGCTCAAACAGCTCAGATTGACATTCTTTGCCGGCCCGCTTCTGACAAGCATCATCGGGGCGTTTTCGATCGTGTTCCTGAATCTGATCCTGCTGCAGCAAGGCATGCCATTAAAATACCGCTGGGGGTTTCTGCTGCTCACGGCCGTTTATCCCAGCTTTCTCTACTCCTCTGCGACTGGCACTGCCGAAGCGCTCTTCATTTTCATGCTGATCTTTGTGTTATGGGGTGCCTTGCAGGTGGCGTACAACAACATGGCCTTCCTGATCTGCGGTTTCGGTTTGGCTCTCGGTTTCTTTGCGGATTTCAGAGCTGTTCCGCTGACCATCGGGCTGACCCTGGCGCTGATCGTTTTCGAGTGGCGTTCCGGTTACGAGTGGAAATCGGAACTGGAAGGACGACTGATCGCCTATATCACACCTATCATCTACACGATGGTTCTATGGCTGATCTTCAACGCTGCGGAATTTGATGACGCATTTTATTTTGTTAAGCAAATTACAACCCCCACCTTTTCTCCAGCCATTGCTCGCAACGCTACCGTACTCCATCCCCTATTCCTCGGGTGGGAGAACATCTTTGAAGCTGTGTGGGACACCGTGCGGAGCCTTTGGCAGAACTCAGCCATCTTCCTGGTGACGGCCGCGGCGGCTTTGCTGCCATTTTTTTATAAAGATCGCCGTTCAATGAGAAGCATTTTGCTAATCCTTTTCAGTGTGCCAATCTTCATGGCCATTCAAATCTTCACCGGCGCACTCCCTTCC
>JAXHUD010000125.1:0-7383 GCA_034189815.1 Chloroflexota bacterium | reverse complement strand
AATTTTACTCAAATACGGCCGTGCTTCACTTTCGGGTTTTCATCGGCACTTTCCACAATCTTGTTATCATCCACTTTTTATTCGCCCCGTGTCGTTTTCTCTCTCATATTTAGAATTGCTGGGGGTTGACAACCATCGCATATCTGAAACGATTACCTGCGGACCGTGATCCGGTCGCCTTCCACCACTTCGCCCACGCGCCAGGCCGGCTGCCCGGCTGCTTCAGCCGCGGCCATGAAATCTGCTTCCTGGAAGGCTGGGACACCCAGCAGTAGGCCGCCGCTGGTTTGCGGGTCGAAGAGCAGCATCTGGTATTCTTCCGGGATTTCGGGATCCAAATCAACATAACCCCCATAGAAGAGCTTGTTATCAGATGCCCCACCGGGGAAACGCCACGCCCGGGCGTGCTTTTTGGCGCAGGAGATGAACGGCACTCGCTCAAAATCAATCTGCAGGCCAAGACCGGCGCCCGCCGCCATCTCCCAGGCATGGCCCAGGAAGCCAAAGCCGGTGATATCCGTGGCTGCGCTCAACCCAGCGGCCACGGCCAGCCTGGCCGCGTCCTGGTTGAGGCGCGTCATCCAGCCGACCACTTCTGCCACATCCTCGGGCGAGGCGTTCTGCTGCTTGAGGGCCGTGGTGGTCACGCCGAAACCCAGGGGCTTGGTCAGGACCAGCCGGTCGCCCACCCGCAGACCGTCCTTGCGCAATAGTTCAGACTCTTCCGCAAAGCCCAGTGCCACCAGACCGATCTTGGGCTCTTTATCCTGAATGGTGTGCCCGCCCACGATCAGGGTCCCGGATTCGGCCGTCTTCTCGGCCAGCCCGCGGATGATTCCCTGCGAAAGCTCGGGGGGCAGATCCGGCGGCAGGGCGGCCACCGTCAGCGCGGCAAAAGGCCGGGCGCCCATGGCATAAACATCCGAGAGGCTGTTGGCGGCGGCAATCGCGCCGTAGTCATAGGCCTCGTCCACCACGGGGGTGAAGAAATCCGTGGTCACCACCAACACTCGCCCATCCCCCAGCCGCCAGACAGCCGCGTCATCCGGCGTCTCCAGACCGATCAACAGATCCGGGACGGCGACGTCTTTATAAACTTCATTGATTGGCTGCAGGACCTGCGCCAACGCTTCTGCGCTGAGTTTAGATGCTCAGCCAGCGCAGCTTGAAAGCGTAGTCAGCCTGATCTGGCGGCCAGAGGGGGCGTTATCAGACATATTAGTTTAATCTTACTCCCCGGTCGAGGGTTCGGTTGTCGGGAGCGTTGTGCCTTCCACCGACGAATTCAGGTCGTCCGGCAGCGGGAAAATGAAGGGGTTATCGGAGGGCAGAAACATCACTTCAACATTGGGGGAGAGCTTATTGATGTAGACGTAGGTCAGCAGTTCGGGATATTGTGCGAGCACCTCGGCCTGCACTTGCAGGGCTTCGGCTTCCGCTTCCGCCTCAATCACGCGGGCTTCCGCCTGGCCTTCGGCCGCAATCACGACGGCATCGGCTCGACCCTGCGCTTCCTGGCGGGCCTGTTCAGCTTCCTGCTTCTTCTTTTCCACCAGCAACTGGGCTTCCTGAGATTGCTGTTCCGCGATCTGCTTCTGTTCGACCGCCGCGGCGTATTCGGGCGAGAAGGTGATATTACGCAAAATGAAATCGACCAACGTCAGGCCGTTTTCACTCAGTTTTTCGGTCATCTCAAGATTGATTTGTTCGATCAGCGTAAAGCGTTCGGTGCTAACCACTTCGTTAACGTTAAACTGCGAGACCACGTCGCGGATGATGCTGCGGGCCTGAGCGCGAACCAGTTCTTCTTCATAGCGATTCTGCCAGAGCACGTGCACGCGCACCACCTGTTCAGGATCCACAGCAAAGATCACCGAGGAATCCACCAGGATCTCCTGACCATCTGCGGTGCGAGCGGCGATCGAGTCGTCACCGATTCGTTGGCCCTCTTCCGTGGCGATGGACATGGTATAGGTCTGGTATGAGATCGGGTAGATCTCCACAGACTCAAAGAAAGGGATGACCCAGGTCAGGCCGGGCTCGAGCGCGTCCTGCCTGTAGCCATTTGGCGCCAAGGCTGAGATGACCACGCCCCGTTCCTGAGGCTGGATAAAGATCAGGCCGCTGTTGACCACCGTCAGGGCGATGGCGAGGACAACAAGGACAATTGTCACCGTGACAGCCGATTTGACCGGTGTCTTTCGCTGGGCGCGCAATACAGTATACGCAATCCATAGCACAGCAGCGATCCAGATCAGACCGACGATCCACGATAAGATTACCGTGACATTCATTGGATACTCCTTAAATTAGTTGGTATATTACCAATAACACTAAACAAAAAAACTGTCCTTAGATTTACTAAGGCTTTTTAAAATTTCACAATATATCAAGTTGATTCACCAAAATAGTCTGTATTGATTTCCTTCATTTCATAATTTGTGGTAACAGATACTCCAACATTATGATCAATCATCAACATTGTTAACCTCGACCCATCAATCAAGACAACTTTCCTTTCTATCGAAGCCGCATAATCATATGCTTCTTTGGTAAACCTTGATGTTGTTATAAAAACTCCTTTGCGAGCACGCTTCCCAGACAATGCGCCAACAAATTTCTGGACATCAGGTCGACCTATTGGATGTTTTGGATCCCATTTTTTTGCTTGAATATAAATTTGTTCTAAGCCTAACCGATCTTCATCAATAATGCCATCTATACCTTCATCGCCGCTCCGACCCACCGCCCTTGCTGCGCTTCGTTGAGAACCACCATAGCCAATTTTTACTAATAAATCTATAACGAGCTTTTCAAAAAAACCTGGTGTACTCTCAATTACAGCTTCTAGTAATTCATCAGCTAAATCACTTCTGATGCGTTGATACGTTTCCTCAAAAGCTTCCTCGGGAGTAAGTTCCTCCAAATCAGTTGATGGTTCAACTTCATCTTCATTATCAGAATCTTGATGGCGTTCTCTAAACTCAAGGTATTCTTCAAATCTTCTTAAATACTTCATATCTATTCGTGTTGGATTTTCTGTAAGAACTTGGTTTCCTCGATCAGTAATTCGGAAAAACCCCCTTTCTGGGTCCTCTAGAAGCCCCGACTTTTTTAAATAAGTTCTAGCCCAACCAACCCTATTGTAAAACACGGGTTGTTGACCGCTTTTTAACAACTCAGCTCGTTCTTCCTCAGTTAATTTAAATTCATCAGAAAGGTAATCCACCGCTTCATGAATATGATGGGTTTTTCCGTCACTCGCAAAAACTAACAAAGGTAACATGAGTGATTGAAAATCAGGAATAGACATAACAACCCCTTCTCCAGAGATTAACTAATACAACAATTCTATCAGAAGCCGAATAAATATAATCGGCTCACTCATTAATTATATATTTTCAGGAATTGACAAATGTGAAATTACAACAATCTATATCCCAAGCACATGCGTCACGGCTGTAGCGGCCATGCCGCCCAGGCTCTGGATCATACCGAGACGGGCATCCCCCACCTGGTTCGCACCGGCCCCACCGCGCAGCTGCAAGGTTGCTTCCACTGCCTGGTAGACGCCGGTCGCGCCCAGCGGATGACCGCGGGCCTTGAGTCCGCCGAAGGTCGCCACCGGGATCTTTCCTGCGATGCCGATCACCTCGGGTTTCGCCAGCATCCAGCCCTGTCCCTGCGAGGCGAACCCTGCCGCCTCCAAAGAAAGCGCTGCGTGCAGTGAACTGGCGTCGTGGTATTCAAAGAAGTCCATGTCGCCGGGCAGTACGCCCGCGGAACGGCAAGCCCGCTCAACCGAGAGGCGGGCAGCCTCCCAAACGAGGGGCGCCGGACGGTCATGGATGGAGAGCGTATCAGTCACGAGGCTGGAACCGATGATCTTGACTCTGGGCTTGTCCCAATCCTGCGGGAGGGCATCTTCCCGGGTCAGCACCAGCGCGGCTGCGCCGTCGGCATAAGGCGCGACATCAAACAGATTCAGTACTTCGGCCGCTTCGGCGGTCCGGGCATAAGCGCCATCCCGCATGGCGCGCTGGAACATGGCGTTCGGGTTGGTGGCGCCGTTGGCGTGGGCCACTTCCGGGAAGCCCGCAAAGGCATTCCGGTCGGCGCCATATTCCTGCAAATAGCGATGGAAGAGCAGACCGGCCAGGCTGAGGGGCGTGAGCCCCTGGGCGGCTTCGTAATCCGCATCCAGCATCTGGGAAAGAAAAGTCTCCGATTCGGGGCCGATCACATCGGTCCACTTTTCGATCCCCACCACCAGGGCCGTTTCCACCGCGCCGGAAAGCACGGCCTGATAACCCGCGCGCAGCGCCGCACCCCCGGAGGCATCCGCCGCTTCCACGGTGACGCCTTCCAGCCCCGTCAGGCCGACATCCCCGGTGAGTAATGCCCCGAGGTTGGCCTGGCGTGAAGCCGATACCGCCAACATATTCCCAACATACACCACCTGGGGGGTCAGGCCTTCTGCATCCGCCAGGGCCGGGCGGATCGCGTCCGCTGCCAGGTGTCGCAGGGTCGTGCCCCAGTGTTCTCCAACCGGGATCTGGCCGATCCCAGCGACGATGACATCGGTGTGTTTCGTTGCCATACTCACCCTCACCTCATTGCGATCTTGCCGCGATAGCGGGCGTAGGTGGCGTAGTCGATTTCTATCCGGCGGGCGATGTAGTCCTGGGTGCTCAACGCGGCGCCCCGACGTTCCGGCAGCGCGTCCTGAGCCGTGATAACGAACGCATCCGACCCGGCGCCGGAACCGTAGGACGTGACCAGAATGCGGTCACCCGGTTTGGCAATATCAAGCACGGCCGTGAGCCCCACCAGCGATGCGCCGGCATAGGTGTTGCCGATCAGGGGAGAGAGCAGACCGTCCTTATATTGCTCTGGTTTGAATCCCAACTGTTTGGCGACCCGGGTGGGAAATTTTTCATTGGGTTGGTGGAAGACAGCAAACGCGAAATCCTCGGGCGTCAGCCCCAGCTCCTCCATCAAGTTCCCGGCTGCAGAAGCCACGTGCATGAAATACGCCGGCTGGCCGGTGAAACGTTGGCCGTGCTCGGGATATTTCTGATGCGCCCGGCGCCAAAAGTCCGGCGTATCGGACACGAAGGAATATTGCGCGTCAATCGTCGCCAGGGACTCCTCGGCTGGGCCGATGATGAAGGCAGCCCCACCGGAGGCGGCGGTATATTCCAATGCATCGCCGGGCTTGCCCTGGGCCGTGTCCATGCCAATGGCAAGGGCATAGTTACCCATCTGCGAGCCGACCAGGCCCATCGCCGCCACAAGGGCTTCCGTCCCGGCCTTGCAGGCGAATTCCCAGTCACCTGCCTGGATGTGAGCGGGTGCGCCAATGGCCTCCGCCACGATGGTGCCGGAGGGCTTGACCGCATAGGGATGTGATTCAGAGCCAACCCAAACCGCACGGAGCAGTTGCGGGCTGATCGCCGCACGGGCCAGCGCATTGCGGGCCGCTTCGATCGACATGGTGATCACGTCCTCGTCCAGACCGGCCACGGCTTTTTCCTTTACCGGACCGGCAGAGGGCTCCCCCTTCCAAATGCGGGAGATCTCCGTGCCGGGCAGGCGGTATTGGGGGACATAAGCGCCATAGCCCACGATCCCGACCGGCCGGGTGGGTTGATTGACGATGTTTTCCACGTGTTGGTGTTCGGTCATAGTTCTTCTAGCTCCATTCCTTCAAGATCGCCCTGGCACGGTCCACCCGGACAGTTTTTTCCGCCACGAGCTGCTCGGCCAGACGGTCAATTTGGTCCTGATTAGCGCCCGCTGCGACGGCCACCTGCCGGGCGTGCAGGGTCATGTGGCCGCGCTGGATGCCTTCGGTGGCGAGGGCCCGGAGGGCGGCCAAGTTCTGCGCCAGCCCCACCGAAACGATCACCTCGGCCAGGTCCGTCGACGACTCGACGCCGATCAATTTTAGCGCAGCCTGCGCGCCGGGGTGTACCCGGGTGGCGCCGCCCACCGTGCCGACGGCCAGAGGCATCTCGAGCGTGCCCACCAGATCACCGTTATCATCCGCGCCCCAGGTTGTCAGGCTGGTGTAACGTCCGCTGCGAGCGGCGTAGGCGTGGGCGCCCGCTTCAATGGCCCGCCAGTCATTGCCGGTGGCGAGCACGACAGGGTCAATCCCATTCATAATACCTTTGTTATGGGTAGCTGCACGGTAGGGGTCCGCGGCGGCAAAAGCCCAAGCCGCAATGATGCCATCCCGGACGTCTTCACCCGTGAAATCGTCAAAGGCCAGGTCCGCCGTGCGGAGGGTGACATCGGCGCGGGCCAGCCGCCGGTCGGCCAGGTTGGTGAGGATGCGCAGCAACACCCGCCCGCCGGTGATCGCTTCCACCCGCGGGGCCAGGCGTTCCACAGCCGTGTTGACCGCGTTGGCGCCCATGGCGTCACGTACATCATAGACCAGGTGCGCCACCAGGAAGGCACCGATGGGTGATTCCTCGATCAGGCGGACTTCGAAATCTCGGGGACCGCCGCCCAGTTTTTTGAGGACGGGGTCCACCTCAGCCGCTGCCGCCAGGAGGGCGTCCTTCTCGGCCAGCAGTTTCTCGCGGGCGCTGTTTGGATCGTCAAGGTCAATGATCTGGATCTGGCCGATCATCTCCGGGGCGGTGGTGCTGGCTATAAACCCGCCGGTGGGCTGGGCCAGTTTGGCCATGAAAGAGGCGGCCGCGACAACGGAGGGCTCTTCCACCACCATCGGGACGGAGACAGCCCGGCCGTTGATGATAAAGTGCCGGGCGATGCCGAGGGGCAGGCTGTAAATGCCGACCACGTTTTCGATCATGTGGTCGGCCTGGTCGGGTGTGAGGCCGCTTTTGCCGCTGAGCACAGCGGATTCAGCATCAGTGAGGCCGGTTTCGGATTGCAACACCGACAGGCGTTCCTGCCGGGTGAGGTTGTAGAATTTTATTTTATTTTCGTTCTCGGAGGGCATACACCGAAGCTCCTATTTGGTTATTTTTTTTGAAAAACACGCCAAAGCAGGCATTCCCATTTAAAATAATTAGTCGGACTGCCGCTTCGATATCAAATATACCTGAGAGGGCCTCCCAAAACCTATCAAATTTGGTGAGAGAGAGGGGATTTAATATAATGATCAAGTTGCAGCAGAAAAATCTTCGATAACTTCACCTTCCAGAAGGACAGTCGCGGATTAGCGCCTGCAGTTACCCCCCCAACCCCCGCATCCCAATCCACTTGGTTTCGGGGATTCGTGCGGGAGGAATTTCTTATATGAGCTCCTGCGTGACATCTGGTCTGGAAGTGATCATCATTCCATGGTTTTAATAACAGTGATCCAATATACATATATCCCAGATGGGAGTCTTCCCATGTCGT
>JAXHUD010000124.1:0-7439 GCA_034189815.1 Chloroflexota bacterium | reverse complement strand
GCCCGGTATGCGGAGGCGGGTTGATCCGTCCAATTCACTATAACAGGAGATTAATCATGAATAATCGATCGGGGATTACAAGTGGAGTTATCCTCATTTTACTGGGAGCCCTTTTCCTGGCGAGCGAACTCTTTCCCCAGATATTTCAGTTCTGGAGCTGGCCCTTCATTATTATCGGCATCGGGCTGGTTTTCATCCTCTGGGCCATCCTTGGTGGCGTCGGCGGCCTGGCCGTACCGGGGACCATCCTCTCCGGCTTGGGCGCCCTGTTTTATTTCCAGGTGCAATCCAATAACTGGGCTTCATGGTCCTACGCCTGGGCGCTGATTCCCGGCTTCGTGGGATTGGGGATCATCCTCAGCGGCCTGATTGATCGCAATTTCAAAGGCACACTCGCTTCCGGGCTGATCCTCGTACTGATCAGTGCGATCATGTTCTTTGCCTTCGGTACGGCCTTCGGCCTGCAACACGGGATTGCCAAATATTGGCCCGTTCTCCTTGTGGTCCTCGGCGTAATCTCCCTGGTGCGCGCGCTCCTACCCAGGAAACAACCAATGTGAGCCATATGCCATTAAAAATTAAATCGGGATGCCATCAACGCCGTCCCGATCCTGTTTTACCAAAAGAATTGAAAACTGTTTAATCCCCTGAGAACGAGTCCCAGGCTGTTTTGACCCGCTCATAGGTCTCATCAAGAGATTCCGGCAGGACCCGGGTCTCCCCCACAGAGGACATAAAATTTGTATCGCCGCCCCACCGGGGCACAATGTGCATATGCAAATGGTCCGCCAGGCCGGCTCCCGCCATCGCGCCCAGGTTAAGCCCCACGTTGAACCCCTCCGGGGTGTAGACTTGCTGCAATACGTCCACCGCCTTATTCGTCATCTCCATCATCTCCGCCCGGGCAGCTTCCGACATCGCGTGCAGCCGGTCCACATGGGCATAAGGCACGCACATCACGTGTCCGCTGGTGTAGGGATAGCGATTGAGGATTAAAAAGACGTCCTCGCCCCGGAAAAATATCAGGTTTTCTTCGTCCTGATCTTCGGCTGCAGCCAGGCAAAAGATGCAGCCGTCGTAATCGTGGTGTTCTTGGATATATTTCATACGCCAGGGTGTCCAGATATGATCCAAAGCCAATACTTTCTTTATACTTTGATTAACAATGATTGTATCAGATAATTAAATCACAGGATTATGATTATACTTAATCACGAGAGCAATCATGGCGTTAAAAATAGCGAGATAATGCAACCAATGGCAAGCGCGTTCAGGATAACCCCCCTCTACCATAATGGCGAGGCATACCTCGCCCCAGGCCTCGCGTGAAACAGATCAAGGATCCTCTTGGAATGATGGATAAAGTTGAAACGAATGACTTTGCAATTGCCACAACTTAATCAATTTTATATGCATAAATAAACTATGGAACAATATCAATTCTTTCAACCCAAAAACACCCTCGCCGTCAGTCAGCTGACGACCTATCTACGCGAATTACTGTCCAGCGACCCCATCCTGCAGGATATCTGGGTGGAAGGCGAAATTTCAAACCTCTCCCGCCCCGCCTCAGGACACCTCTACTTCACCCTCAAGGACAGCCAGGCAGCTGTCCGCTGTGTGATGTGGCGCAACTCGGCCCAACGCGTCAACTTCCCCCTCCGGGAAGGCGCTGCCGTCCTGGCCCATGGCAGCATGGGCGTCTACGAAGTCAGCGGCCAGGTTCAGCTCTATGTGGACACCATGCGCCCCGCCGGCGAGGGTGCACTCTACCAGGAATTCCTGCGGCTCAAAGCCAAGCTGGAATCCGAAGGGCTTTTTGACTCAGAAACCAAACGCCCCCTCCCGCCGCTGCCAAAGCTGATCGGCATCGTTACTTCGCCCACCGGCGCAGCCCTCCAGGATATGCTTGATACGATCCGCCGGCGTTTCCCGGTCGCGGAAGTCGTACTTGCACCCACCCTGGTCCAGGGCGCCGATGCGCCCGCCGGGATCGTGGCAGCGCTCAGCCGCCTCAACGAAGAGGCGCACCCCGACGTGATCCTGATCGGCCGGGGCGGCGGCTCCATTGAGGACCTTTGGGCCTTCAACGATGAAGCAGTAGCTCGGGCAGTGGCCGCCTCCGAGGCCCCGATCATCTCCGGCGTGGGGCATGAAACCGACTTCACCCTGACCGATTTCGCCGCCGACCGGCGTGCGCCCACCCCTACGGCCGCAGCCGAGGTCGCCACCCCCGATCGGTTGGAGCTGCTGGCGACCATCGCCGAACTCAGCAACCGCCAGACGGCAAGACTGCGCGAGCGCCTGACAGACCTGCGCTGGGAAACCGGACAACTGACCAATACCCTCTCGCAGCAATCCCCCGCCCACCGGGTAGATACCTACCGCCAGCGGCTGGATGAGATCACCCTGCGGTTGGAAAAAGGGATACAGGTCCGCCTGGACCGCACCCGCCTGCAGCTTGACCACGCTGTGCGGTCGCTGCAAAGCCTAAACCCCGCTGCCGTGCTCAACCGGGGCTACGCCATCGTCACCCGCACTGCCGACGGCAGCCTCGTCCGGCAGGCCGAACAGGTGAAAGAAGATGAATCCATCCATATCCGGGTCAGCCAGGGCAGCCTGGACGCCCGTGTTTCAAAGATCAACCAGGAGCAACCCAATGACTGAACTAAAATTAGACGACATCAAAAATTTAGATTTTGAGACCGCCTTCACCGCTCTGGAGGAAAACGTCTCCCAGTTGGAAAACGAAGAACTGGCGCTTGAAAAAGCGCTGGCGCTCTATGAGCGCGGCCAGCTGCTTGCCCGGCGCTGCGCAGACTTGCTTGAATCTGCCGAACTCAAGATGCGCCAACTCTCCGAAGACCCCGAGGACTGAATCCATGCCCCTGATCGCCATTTTCCATAACCCCGTTTTTATCGCCGTAATCGTCTCCTCCCTGATGGCCCAGGTGCTCAAAATGCCCCTGGAGTATCTGCGGACCAACGAGTGGAACTGGTCACTGCTTTTCAGCACAGGCGGCATGCCCAGCTCGCATTCCGCAGTAGTTACCGCAGCCGCGGTCGGCGTGGGCCATTACCTGGGCTTCGACACCCCCGTATTCGGCCTGGCCTTCGCCGTCGCCTCCGTCGTGATCTACGATGCCACCAACGTCCGCCGTCAGGCCGGCTTCCATGCCCAGCGCATCAACCACATCTTCAAGACGCTAATCAAAGGTGAAACCAAACCCGCCAACGAATTCAGCGAGCTCAGCGAAATGCTCGGTCACTCCCCGCTTGAAGCCATCGGCGGCGTGATCCTCGGCATCCTCGTCAGCATCGTCATCTGGCTGATCTGGCCGTAGGAACAGCAAATTCTCCTATCGCCTTCCCAATTCAATTTCAACGATCGTACGGGCGGCATATATGCCGCCCTATTTATTCTTCCCCATAGGGTGAGTCGCTAATCCCTCAAAGGACCCCACACATTAAAAACAACCATCCAGCCTCAACATAATCATCAATATTCAATCAGTCCACCCCACCGATAAAGAATCATCCGTTCTGAGAAGCAAGCAAACATCAATCAAAGCAAAATGACATCAAACCATTGCAACAATCGGTAGGGGCGGCCTCCTTAGACACCCGGATGGGCGCCTGTAGCCGCCCGAAAGAAGATTTTTGTTCCTCACCCTACCTTCTCCAGATCCATCCCAGCACCGCTCACACCGTCGCCATCCCCTCTAGCCCCCTTCACCCCAACGCCGCCTGCTCCCAAAACGCCCTGAACATCAATACCCGTTTTTCATCCTCCCTTCGAATCAAAAACGGGGCCACATCCCGCGCCAAGGCCTCAAAATCATTATCCGCCGTCACCTCTAAAAAATGCTCCCGGAGTTGCTCCGGTGTCCCACTCCCCATCTTTTGCGTCAGATAACCAAAATCCGGTCGGGTCAAGCTCAAAAGAAAGGTGATGTCATAGAAATCCCGCCCTTTGGGACGTTTTCGGTTGGCAGCGGCATATATCTTCTGAGACAGCAATACCGCCAGCGGCGTCACGCGCACCTCCGTGAACACATCGAACTTATTCAGGATGCGAAGATCCGGTTGATAGTCATACCCTTGAGCGAAACTGTCAATTTGGATGCGAATCTTTTCATCCGGCAGTGGGGAAATGCCGTTTTCATAAAGGATTGCAGGGAACCGGATGGTGCAATGGTAGGCGACTTTCTCGACCTTGCGCAGCTCAGTTTCAAAACCCTCAAGGAGCAGAAAGCGATTCACCGTTTCCACCAGGGCATCAAATTGGTCCCAGTTCAAACCCAGATTATCCAGATCGATGTCCTCGGAAAAGCGGGTATTACCATAAACAATCCGCAGCGCAGTCCCTCCCATGAAGGCTACCTCACTGGCATATCGGCTTTCAAATATGCCCTGCAGGATTTTATACTGCAAGTATTCCCGCAGGATCCCCCGTTCATATTGCTGCAACGGCTGGGGGTATTGCGCCTTGACCTGCTCGAAATCAAGCATCGAGATACCTCCTCAACTGGTCCACCCTATCGGATAACGCCTGTGTATCGAAAATAGTCAGATATTCCTTAAAGAGCGCACCATCCACAACCAATCGTAATTCTTCCCGGTTCCACCGTAGCCCCTCGAAATCCGCCACGGATGTCACCCCCGGATTCAAATAGAGATAGTCCAGCACAGCCTTCTCCAGGCGCGCCATCAAAAACTTGCGGGTAGGCGAAACCTCGACAAGCACATACCCGAACATAAGCACCGGCTTCACACTGCGATACGACAAAATCCCCCAATCGCTTTGGAATTGCTTGGTCTTGCGAGAGCTGACGCTGGTGATGCCTAAGACTGCTTCTGGGATGATCTGGTAATGTGCCAATGCGGACTCAAGGCTGATATACGACGGCGCGTAAAGTCTGTTCGCAAGCATAAAACGGGTAGCCTCATCCATTTGCTGACCCGCAAGGATATACAACCCGCCGGCAAACGGCTTGATATACCCTTCTTTTTGCCAATAGGTCAATTGCTGCCGGTAAAAATTTGGATCAATTTTCCTAAGGTCATTAAGCGTAAACCCAGTCAAAGACCGAATTTGATTCTCAACTTCTCGAAACTTCATAATATTTCCTAATGTAAATAATATTATTTACTTTAGGAATTATAATACATCATCTGAAGTAAACAATCAAGTCTGGTAGCGTATGTCGCTGACCCACCAAACTATCCTCGCAAATTCGAAACCACCCATCCTGCCTCTACAAGCTCATCAAAAATATCTCCAGCCCCCAGACATCCGTCCACCCTCTATCACTGCGACTTCCGGTTCCCCCTGCACCATTCCCTCTGCAAAACGGAGAGGCGCTTCGCGAAGCGGAGGGATGCGGGGGACAGTGGCGCCCACACTCCCCTACCCTCTCTTAATTCGCCCCAGCATCGCGCGCACCATCCCGCGCAGCTCCGGCACCTTCAGCGCCCACATCAGCCCGCCGTAAGCCGCCACACCCAGACCCAGCGCGCCAAACACCACCAACAGCACCGACCGGCCAGCGAAGATCGCCTCCCAGCCCCACACCACCGCGCTCATCAGCGCCGTCCCCAGCAGCGAGAGCCCGACACCCTTCCAGATCGTACCGCCTTCAATCCCTTTGAGCCGCTTGCGCATCAACAGGATCAGCGCCACGCTCTCCAGTCCCGTCGCCACAGAGTTGGCCAGCGCCAGGCCGCCGTGCGGCATCCATCCCAAACGAGTAAACAACGCCGAGAAGGCCAGACTCAAGCCCACGTTCAAGCCCATCGCGACCACGCCCACCGTCACTGGGGTGCGCGTGTCGTGCAGCGCATAGAACGCCCGGCTGAGGATCTCCACCAGCGCATGCCCCACCAGGCCGACAGCGTACCAAAGCAGCGCCCAGGCAACCAGCTGTGTGGATCGTGCCGAAAACTCGCCCCGCTGATAGAGCAGCTGGACCAAGGGTACCCGCAACAGGATCAGGCCCACCGAAGCCGGGATAGCCAGCAGCAGCACCGACCGCAGCGTGGTCGCCAGCGAAGCGCGCATCTCCTCCAGTTCGCCCCGCGCCACCTGGGCCGAAAACGTCGGCAGCGAGGCGATCGCTGCTGATTGCGCCACGGCCATCTCCGGCATTAACATCAGCGAAAAAGCCAGCGTGATCGCGCTGGCGCTGCCCTCAGGCTGGCCGAGGGCGATGATCGTATTGGCGATGAAATTGATCTGCACCACGGCCACGCCCAATAGCCGCGGCCCCATCAGGCGGAAAACGCCCATAATGGCCTTATCCCGCCATCCCAGGAAGAAGCGATACGCTCGTCCGGGCAGCTTCAACAGCCGGGGCGCCTGCACCAACAGGTGCAGCAAGGCACCACCCACCACGCCAACCGCCAATCGCCGGATCCCCCAGCTTTCCGGCAGAAGTAGTGTCCCCAGAATCATCCCCAGCGAGTACATCGCTGGTGCAATCGCCGGAATCAGGAACACCTGGTGGGCATTCAAAATGCCCATGATCAAGCCGCTTACGCCAAATATCGCCACAGACGGCAGCATGATCCGCAGCAGCGAGATCGTCAGCGCCTCCTGCCCGGGGTGCACATCCGGCGCTAAAACATACAGCCCATGGCGCACGATCTGCGGGGCAAAAACCCAAGCCAGGATACTGATCAGGATCAGCGCCAACAGCACCAAATTGACCACACCCGATGCCAGTCGCCAGGCGCCCTGCCGATCTTTGCGGGTCAGGAAGCCGGTAAATGTCGGGATAAAAGCCGACCCCAATGCGCCGCCCGCCACCAAATTAAAGAGCAGCTCGGCAATCCGGTTAGCAGCGTTGAAGGAATCCAGTTCCGCCGAAGTACCAAAAGCCTGCGTGATCACCATCCCCCGGATCACACCGACCAGATTGCTGATGATAAACGCAGCCATCACCGTCCCGGCTGCGCGGGCGATCTGTTGGTTCGCTGTCGGTGCTTGGTTGATTTGTTCGTTCATGCGTCCTCGTTATCCGTCTGGCCGGCCGCAGCCCATCGGGCGGCCTTCTCATCGTCAGAAAGATCCACCAGGGCCTTGCCTTCGGCCAATGCGTCTGATTCCATTCGATCAAAACGAGCCCGAAAGCGGTTCAACGCCTCCCGCAGTGCGTCTTCCACGCCCACCTCATGGGCATGCGCAAAGCTGGCGATCCCCAACAGCAGTTCGCCCATCCGAATCGCCAACGTCTCCGGATTCGCTTTTTCAAGCTCTTTCAGTGTTTCCCGGATGGCCGCCATGTCGCCCATCTTCGTGAGCTGGTCAAATCGCACTCGGCCGACCCGTTCCACGATCTCATCCGCCTGCAGCAACGCCGGCATGGCTTGCGGGACGCCGTCCAACAGGCCCTTTTTGCCGGTTTCGCCGTTATCCTGGCGTTCCTCCGCCTTGATCG
>JAXHUD010000123.1:0-7453 GCA_034189815.1 Chloroflexota bacterium | reverse complement strand
CGATGGGGCATTGAGCGCAGGCGATCACTTTTACTTTGTGGTGTTCATCGAGATATTCCCCGCTGACCAGTTCGGCGAATTCGAAGACGCCCTCCTGGTAGTTACGGGTGGGGAGCAAGCCTAATTTATTCATATTGAGCATGTTGGTGGATGTGCCGTAAACACGGTATTTTTCCGTGTTTTTCCCCTGCGCTGCTTCGGTGATGTCAAAAGACATGGTCAGCAGGGTATCGGGGTCGGCGACGGTGACGCCGTTGGTGCCCCGGATCGAGACAGCTTTGAGTTTTTTACTCCCCCAGACTGCGCCGTGGCCGGTGCGGCCAGCCTGGCGGCCGTCGTTGGTGACATTGCCGAAGCGGACCATGTTTTCGCCGGCTGGGCCGATGGTGGCCGATCGGATCTGATCGTCGCCGAAGTCATCACGAATTGTTTCCTCGGTCTCGTAAGTGCCGAGGCCCAACAGGTGATCGGCGGGCAGGAATTCCACCCGGTCGTCGTCTACGAAAATATGGACCCAGGAATCGCTTGCATTGTGAATAACGATCCCGTCCCATTGCGCACGTTTCATGGCGATTGAGAACCAGGAACCGGAAAGGCTGTCGCCGATGAAGCCGGTCAGTGGTGATTTTGAGGCCAGACCATACTTCCCGCCAACGGGAACAGGTGTCCCGGCGAAAATACCATTCGCAAAGCAAACCGGGTTACCGGGATCGTAGGCATCGCAGCCAACTTCGATATTCTCCCAGCAGAGGCGGGTTGCCATCGCGACGCCGCCGATATAGATCTTGTACCATTCTTCCGGTTTATCTTCGACCCAATGTGTTCGTTCCTTGAGGTCAATATGCAGAATCTTTCCGCTATATCCGTACATCAATAATATCTCCTAATTGGACTTCTCTCAATTCGTCTGCTTGACAAACGATCTGATGCTCTCCGAAAAAAACGATATAGTATTCAAAAAAATTCCGATAGCCTCGCTTTTCTACCATTAAAAGAATAGCGCAACTTATTTATACTCACGGACATAAACCCCTAATAGTGAAGGATGTAATTATTCGCTGTGAGTAATATCAATATTTGTTTTTTTATTATTTATGATGTGAACCGGCACAATTTTACCACAGGGAAGCCCATCTATACATTTGAAATGCGATCAACTCGGACATCCCGGGGCAGGTACCAGCCGGTGTTGGGGAAAAGTTGAGCCGTTTGGGTGCGAAATGCCGGGAACTGGGTGAAAGCCGGCGCTGGCGCGCCCTGAAATTGAACCCGGCCAGCATCAAGCAGGATGACACGGTCCGCCAACTGGGCAGCGAATTCAACATCTTGCGTTGTCACCAGAATGGCTTTGTCCTGCCGCCGCCAATCGTTGAGAATCGCAGCGAGGGCGCGTTTGTTGGCATAGTCCAGGCCGCGGGTCGGTTCATCCAGCAGGATGATATCGGGATTTTGAACTGTGATAGCGGCTAGTGCTGTCCGCTGCCGCTCACCGACGGAGAGGTCCCGCGGGTAACGGGCGGCCTTGTCCGCCAGGCCGAATCGAGCCAGATGCTGATGGATCAGATCAGAATCAAATTGCCGATTATGATTGGAAAGGGTAAGACGGAGTTCCTCTTCCACTGAATCGGCAAATAGCAGGTCCGCCGGATTTTGAGGCAGGTAAGCGACCCGGCTGATGACCTCACTAAGGGTGAGTGTGTCCATATCATACCCATCGAGCCGGCGTTCGCCCTCGGATGAGGTCAGGCCCATGATGGCCCGCAGTAGGGTGGTCTTGCCAGCGCCGTTCGGCCCTATCAGCACGGTCACCTGTCCCCGGGCAAGGGACAGGTCTAGCTCGTCAAGGATCACTTGGCCAGCCAGGTTTGCATTCAGGGATTGGATTTTCAGCAGGCTTTGTTCGTCTGGGGGTCCATCAGGTTGGTCCTCATTCTGAACGGAATCGACATGGATGGCCGGGAATTCTTCCACACTTAGGGCCAGAGGGTCTAACCCCAGCTGCTTGCCGACCCGGACGATGGGCGGCACTTGCGTCATTTTCGGTAGGATTGCCCGGGGTACACCTTGAAGGACCTGGCCGCCATCCGGCAGGAATATCAGCTGGTCCGCAAAAGGCAGCAGGCGGTCAAGGCGGTGTTCGGCGATCAGTACCGTCAGGCCGAGTTGTTGTTTTAATGCAACAACATATTGCAGCAGCTCCGCCGCGCCAGCCGGGTCGAGCTGCGAAGTGGGCTCGTCCAGGATCAGGACTTTGGGCTGGGTGGCCAGCGCGCTGGCAATGGCAACGCGCTGCATTTCCCCGCCGGAAATTTCCGTAATGGGGCGTTTGCGCAAGGAGGTTAGGTTGAGATGCCCGCAGACCTCATCGACACGGGCTGCCATCACCTCACGCGGCATACCGCGGTTTTCCAGGGCAAAGGCGATTTCATCCTCGACGATGTCATAAACAAATTGGGCTTCCGGTTCCTGGAAAACGAAGCTAACCAGGTCGGACATTTCCGCGGGTCCCGCGCTGACCGGATCCTTACCATAGACCGAAATCGTTCCGCTGATCTCACCGCCTGAGAAGTGCGGCACCAGCCCATTCAGGCAGCGCAGGAGGGTGGACTTCCCACTCCCCGAGGGACCGGTGACCAGTGTGAGTGTGCCAGGCTCGACCGCCAGATGGACGTTTTGCAGTACGGGCATGGCTTGTGTGGGATATTTAAAGGTCAGGCCGTTGATTTCAATCATGATGTTTAAAGAGAAGTGGTATACCCGGGATGAGGCTCAGGCAGAGGCCGATGAGGGTGACCTCTGGCAGGTCGAGACGGGGGAAGGGGGTATAAGAAAAGCCTGCATCCAGTTTGGTGACCAGTGTTACGATGAGGCCCAGTCCTGCCGCCATGAGCAGAGTGAAGGCTAGTTCATCCTGACGGCGCCAGTCGTCCTGATGCAAGCTCGTGACGTGCTGGGCTTTCCCGGCGGTCGCAAGCACCACAACCAGCACCACAGCGCCCAGGCTATAGAGCAGGATGCTGATCCAGGTGGGGTACGCAAATAGGCGCAGGAGCCAACCGGAAAAGGCCGCAAAGACGACCAGGATCAAACCAACTAATACGAGGCGGTTGTCTGGTTGGTCATTGCGAGCGTGGAATCCTCGAGCGGTCATTGATTCTGAAAGCAGCAGGGCATCCTCCAGGCTGCCGACCAGCAGGGGCGCCAGGATCGGCAGCCAATCTGAGATTTTCTCCATCGGGTTGCCGCGGATCATCTGCGCTTCCCGGATATGCCGGGTACGTTCCTGAATTGCGGGGAAAAAGGTTAACGATACTGTAGTCATCACCGTCAACGGGCGGAAAGCGTGAGGGATCAGGCGGGTGATCTGTTTGATGGATAAGGACAGGTTGAAGACATCAAAGAGCAGGTAAAGCGCGCTGATTACCAGGCCGTTGACCGCACCGTAGAGCAGGCTCTCCAGTGTGAAAGGCCCACCGATCAGCAGCCACTCGTCAGGCAAGACGAAAAGTTCCGTTTGCCCGGTATGGGTAAAAAGTGTGTTGATCAGCGCTGACAGGATGAGCATCGTCCCGGTGAAGCGGAGGTTTTGATGCACCCAGCCGTGACGGCCTTTGCGCCGGGCTTGCCTGGCACCGAGAATAAACAACAGTATAATGATGACAAACAAGTAGATGGGATTGCGGGTGGAAAGCAGCAGGATCAAACTGGCAACCAGCCAGGCGACCCAGGTGGCTGAGACGGTCATTGCGTCTGCTCCTGATTCACCTGGAACGAAAAGCGTCGGTCAAAGCGGGTGAATATCTTAAGCACCGCTCGGCTCATCAAACTTATGATCAGGATATTTCCAACAGCGCGAGTGACATCCCAAATCAGCGATGTAGCGACATAATAGGCTGAATAGCGGCCAATATTTTCCGCCAAGGAGGCATTTTGGAGCCAGGTTTGGCCTGACGCGCCGGCGAGGAAGGGCCAGAACCAAAGGTTCATAATCGCGCCGTAGAGCAGGCCCCAGAAACCGCCGAAGATCGCGAGCACGACGATCTCGGCGGGTTTTCCCTGCCAACGCGACCCCTTAAGGCTGGCGTGCAGCAGCCCCGCGCTTTGGCCGACCCAGCCGGCCGTGATCATCTGCCCGGGTAGCCAGGGTCCAACACCGCCCGTGATCAACCCCGAGACGAACATGGTCATGGCGCCCATCAGGAATCCCATCCGGCCGCCAAAGCTGTAACCGACGATGATGATCAGGAAGAACGTGGGACTCAAACCTGCTGGGCCGGGAATGGCGTTTTCCAGAAAACGCAAACCTGCGTTGAGGGCAATCAAAACGCCTAAAAAAGCGACCATTTTATTATCCAAACCAGCGGATTGAATCTCAAAAAGGGTCAGTAGGACACATAGGATGATGATCAGGCTGACAATGATGGGGAAAGACGCGTTTGAAAAATCAGAATTTCTGGCCTGAGGGAGCATAAAGGGCGCTAGCAGGCTCAGAATTCCCAGCGTAAAAACGATGATATTAACGATCAGACCTTGGAACTTGAATCTCATTTTGGTTTGTTTCTCAAGATGAGCAAGATAACGACCAACAGGACTACTGCCACAACGGCGATGATGATGATCGGTATGATAGAGGCTGATTCTTCTTCGGCGGACTCCTCCGGCACAACTCCAGTAGATACTACTTCTGTGACCTGAGCTTCTTCGGTCGTCTCCGCCGTTGCTTCTCCCTCGGTCGGTTCAAGCTCTTCCTCAGCAGGTTCGACTAGGCCGACTGTTTTTGCAGCATTGAACAGGTCATTGTAACCCAGATAGGGTTGTGTGTCGTAGTCTTTCAGCAGGGGTGCAGAGTCGCAGATCAAATCCAATATCGGAAAGACATCGGGCGGTGCAGCGGGGTAAGATTCCCAACTGGTAAAGTGCCAGCCTTCAACCGTCCCAGATGAGACGACGGAATCGCTCGCGCCGGCGTTGTTGAAGGTCCACTCCCGGCCATCCCAGGCCCAATAGGACCAATAATTGGTCTCACCTTCGAGGTTCGCGATCCCCAGGATACTGTTGACGAATCCTTCCGATACGTCATAGTCGAAACCCGAGGCATCCAGGAGGTCCAAACCGCTGATTGATTCGTCAGTAAATTCGACACAAGCCATTTGCGCATCGCCTTCACCCGGGTCAATAACAATTGTAGCGGTGTTAAATGAATTGGAGGCTTTGGGCTGGATGAGATAATCGCCGCCGAAAAGCGCCAGCAGCGCCGAGGCGGTGGACATGATGCTATCGTCCGTATATTCCCAGGTATAAACAAATGATCCATTGGTTTTTTGATAAGACATCAAACTGGTAAGCGGCGTTGTCCCCGTTTCCGTGCGCCAGTCTTCCTCAGATTCGCCCAGCGCATTCAGGGCCATGAGCACGTAGGCGGTGGTGCTCGAGTCGCCCCAGCCGCCGTCCGCCGTTTGTGTCGATTGGATATAACTTATGGCCTGGCTCAGGGCGGGATCATCAACAGAATAACCCTCGGCTAACAGGGCCTGGATTGCCAGACTGGTGTTATCCGGCCAGGAGCCAAAACCGGCCACATATTCCCATCCGCCATCCCCCTGCTGTAAGCCGGTCAGGGTGGTGATGACGCCCTTCGGGATCTCACTTCCGGCTGCGGACAGGCCCAGAATGCCCAATGCCTGGTACCAGGTGTTTTCGGGATCGCCAAATGATTGTGTGGCCTCATCGTAAGTTGCCATGAGTTGTTCGGTGAGGTCCACGCCGTTGAAATTGGATGGATCTTCACCTGAGGCGACGACGCCCAGAATGGCTTTACCGATGGCATCCGGGCTTGCCTCGAGGTAAGTGTCGAGGTTAGCTGCGATGTAATCCAGGGGTGAACCGCCATCGTTATGAACGGTCTCGGGCTGCCAGCCGGCCGCCTCGAGGGCGAGGATCACATCGAGGGTTTGCCCAACGTTCCCCCATCCGCCGTCTGCGTCTTGCAGTGAAAACAGAAAGTCGAAAGCATTACCGGCCTGCGCAAGGTCCCCGATAGCCGTCATCGGCTGACCGGAAAGCCCGATCAATGCATCAGCCGTGGAATAGCTGTTGGCGAAGTCACCGCCGATTGAGCCGTCCTCTTTTTGGAGTGCGGCCAGCGCCGTCTCCGGGTTGCCGTCTTCATTTCGCCAGGTCTCATCGCTTGGGTTTTGCCCGACCGCGTAAATCGCCTGGAGAATGACAGCCGTGGTGTTTGCATTGGTGGTTGTGTCCCACTCGGTTTGCCAGCCGCCGTTGGGCTGCTGGATGGCGGTGAGAAAGCCCAGGGCTGCCGCGACGTCCGGGGAGTCGGCCGTACGCTGGCCGGATGCGACCAGGGCCAGGATGCCGAGCGGGGTGGTGTCCAGGAAACTGCCGTAGCCGTCATCCCAGCTGCCGTCCTCCAGCTGCGCTGATGTCAGCCAATCAACAGCCGCCACCGGAACGGCGGCATTGTTGGCTGCGAGACCGATCAGAGCCCAGATCTGGTCCGTCACACTTTCGGGGGTTGCGGCGCCATAAATGCCGGTGGTTGAGTCGTATTGTGCCCTTAATTCGTAAACGAGGTTGATTGCGTCGTCCCCGAAGGCGTATGGATTTTCATTCGCCGCGGCAACCGCCGAAAGCAGCTGCCCAGCACGAGCGACGCTTAAAGTCGGAGACTCGGTTTCTTCCTGGTTCACCCAGCGCCAGCCGGCACTCGCCAGAAAATCGATTGGACGCTGGCCTTCATCGCTGGTCAGGGCGTCTTGCGTCAGTCCGTTTGCAGCCAGGGCCTGGACGACCTTGATGGTGGGGGCTACGGCAGAATTTTCATCCATCCAGATCAGTCCCCCGTCAGGGTTCAATTGGGATTGAAGGTAAGCGAGGGCCTCTGGGACCAGACTATCTTCTTCCTGAGCTGTTGCAATCAGGGATGGGTTGGCAGTCACGGCCGATGCGTTGGCTAGGACCAGCGTGAAGCTGATCAGTACTGCGAAAAATGTTTTGATTGACTTTGATTTCATTAAGCATCTCCTCTTGAAAAAAAACGACCTTGATTGGAAAAGGTCGTTAAACGAAATCCGCCCGATTGGGCGGCAGGGGAGATCGACACATTCACGCGTCGATACCCAACTTGCCTTTCCACGAAGTGTTTGGGTCATAAAGGGCGGGTCATCGGACTTCACCAGAGGTGTTACCGTTGCGGGACAGTGCTGGACTTTCACCAGCTTCCCCCATTGTGCACCTTGCATCCGGGCAAGAAGTGCACCCTTTATGGCATATTACTTATTAGGGTGATTCTAACGGGAGCCTGTGGGTTTGTCAATTCGCAAGAGGTTTATTAATCTTAACAAATGGAACGATTTTCTGGGATAGCAATTGTATGAATAAGATTTAGGTTGGATACGCGTCTTATTATTATGTTTCTGAGATTGATTTACCCCTT
>JAXHUD010000122.1:0-7462 GCA_034189815.1 Chloroflexota bacterium | reverse complement strand
AAAAAATTCATTCCGAGGTGAGAATCACTTAAGCGCCGATCCGTTCTACGTAAGCGTTTGACTCCTCAAGCTATTCAAAAATAAAGGTGATGAAAGCATCTGCAAACCAGATAACTCACAAGCGTTTAATTTTACTGCAATCGTGAAAAGTGTCAAGATGGGAATGACATGGGAATGACAGATGGGAATGACAGATGGGAATAGCAGATGTAGATATGCATGGGAGGATGTTATTAACAATCGGGGGTGTCTGAGGATCAAGGCACGAGAAGAGACGATCATCCGCCTGCTTGTGACAAGCATTGAATGGTTAATATCGTGGTTTTGGGGTATTTGGCTCTGTCCAGTAAAATTTAAGAGTTCCCCAAAAAGAAAAATAGTAATGGAGATTGTGAAGAAATGAAAACAAAAAATTTGATTTTCCTAACCCTGATACTGTTGACCCTGAGCGCCTGCGCGCCGGCGGTGGTGACTGAGACAATCCCCACAACAGCAATCACAACAGAAGTCCCCACGATGGGGCCGACCGAGACGGAAACGGCATCACCAACCGAAACGGGAATAGCGACGGAAACGGAAACGCCGACCGAGGTGATGAGCCTTGAGGCGACCGCTGACCTGGCCGTCACAGCCCTCGCAGAGAAAGACCTGGCCGCGTTGGCAGACCTGGTGCACCCTGAGATGGGCGTGCGCTTTTCGCCCTATGCGTACGTGGAAGAAGAGCAGCTGGTCTTCATGGCTGACCAGTTACCCGGCCTGTTGGGCTCGGACGAGGTCTATCACTGGGGCGTATATGATGGCTCCGGGCAGCCGATTGACCTGACCTTCAGTGAGTATTATGACCAGTTTGTTTATTCGCTTGACCTCAACAACGCGGATGAGACCGCCGTGAACGAACGGCTGGGGCAGGGGAATTCCCTGAACAATATCGACGAATTCTATCCTGACAGTTCGTTTGTGGAATACTACATAAACGGCATTGATCCGCAGTATGACGGCATGGATTGGCAAAGCCTGCGGCTGGTCTTCAAGCAAGAAAGCGACCGGTGGTTGCTGATCGGCATCGTGCATGATGAGTGGACGATTTAATGAATTCAGAATTAGAATAGCGAAATCAAGTTTAAAAGTAAAAGGCGGGCCATTGGCTCGCCTTTTGTGGGTTTAAGGATTTGATTTTGCTTTAATCGTATGTTGTGTAATGGTTGGGGTAGGCCCAGGCTTCGATGCTGTCAACGGTCTCACCCTCGGCGTACTCGACCCAGACATCCAGCTCGACGGTCTCGCCGGCCGGGATGGGGTCGGTGGTCCAATCGCTGCCGCCGCCGATGATATTGCCATCGGCATCGTAAAGCAGGACGAATACATCCGCCTCGCTAACCTGCTTGTCGTAGGTATTGGTGAAGTTCACGGTCACCGTATCATTGAATTCGCCCGTCAGGGACACTTCTCCGACGTTCAGCGGGGTCTTATCCAATTCGTAATCATTTTCATAATCACCGGGCAGGATCAGGATATCGTAGGAGGATGTGATCGCGCCTTCCGGCGGCGTGAGCGGCCAGGGCGAAAGCCCCAGGCGATCGTTCGGCAAGAGAATGTCGATGGGTTGTGTGGCGGTGGAGGTGATGTTCCCCGCGTCGTCATAGAAGGTGACGTAAACAAGGGAGTCGATCAGGACAGTATCGAGGTTGTTCTCGATTACCAGGCCACCCATTGGGGTACCGAAATCATCGGTGTAGAAATGATCATCCAGGATGCCGATCTCGGACCAGAAATCGCTTCCTTTGTAATAGGTTGTGTAATAGGTGAAGGCGGGATAAACTTCCACCCGGGCAACCTCGCCGTAGGTATCCACGAAAGAAGCGAAGCCCATATAGTCACCGGCGGGGATGAATTCCAGGGTACTGACCCCGCCGCCCACGATTTCGTCATCGGCGTCAAAGCAGATGATGTTGGCGCGCAGGTTGGTGTAGGTGTCGTCCGAGGAGCTGCTCACCGTCCCTGTGACCATGGGGTTGTCGCCGTTCTGCCAAAAGTGCGTTTTTTCCACGGTGAAGGGGAACCTGACGTCGTCAGCCGCTTCCCAGTCGTAGGTCCAGTCAATTGAGACTGAACCGACCGCCACGCTCTCGTTTGCCAGGGTGAAAATGGCCGTAATGCCCATTTTCTGTCCGGGGTAGATCCAGAGTACGTTGTCGCTGTCGCTTTGGATCTGCGCGCCATCGGCATCATATAGATATATGGTGTAGTTCAGGTCTGAGATGATCTGGCTGGTGTTGGGATTTTCGAAGAAGAAAACGGTGAACACGTTCTCGCCATCCTGCACCCAGTAGTTCTGATCCAGCAGGACCAGGTCCTGGAGCGCTTCCGTTTCGGCGGGTGTTTCTTCGGTGGCTGCATCTGTGGGCTGGGTGTCTTCGGTTGGCGCTTCGACGACTTCTTCTTCAGGAGTCGGGGTACCAGCCTGGGGTGTGCAGGCCGTGATGAGCGCCACGGGCAGGATCAGGAATAAGGCGATGAGCCATTTTCTTCTCAGCATAGGACTTCTCCTTCATTAATCAATTGAGTGTATTGAAGTTTGCGTTGGTTTCTTTCCAGTATAAACTGTAATCATACCGCCGACGTCCGATATGGTACAGGTCGCGGCCGGGAATTTGTATAGAATTCACAGATTTTGGGGCGCGGTCATAGGAAAACCCTACAGACGAACCAAGATTGAATGCCGTATGTGAGTCGGGATTTGGATCACTCCACGAAATTGGGCTGCGGGGAGGCGCCGTGCATGATCTCAAAGTCCTGTGTTTCGGGCGAATTCATGAAAAGGATGTAACGGCCGTCAATGCGCGTACCGTGCAAAACCAGGACGGATGAATTTTCATCACGCATTCCTTCCACCCAGTAGGTCACAGCGCCGCCACCCGGACAGTCATGGAAGTAGATCGTGCCCCTCACAATGCCATTATCGAGTTCTTCCAGGTCCACGCCCCAGCGATAGGGCTCGGTGGTCTCGTCCTCGCCGCAGGATTCATCGCTGTGCCATTGGCCGGTGAAATCGTTGGCAAAGGGACGGATGTCTGTTGCTAGTGTGAACAGGTCCGTGCAGAGGCAAGCCTGCACCAGGGGGACCAGGAGCAGCAAGCAAAGGAAGATCAGATATTTTTTCATTGGTCGCCTCCAGAGGGTTGGACTTTCATTTTAAATAAATGGTTGACTCTGCTGAAAAAAGGTTACTCCCGTTATGAAAGTGGGTCGTCGTAATGCACCAATTTTATGCTTTTTTGAAGGTTTCATCCTATAAAGTACCTAAAATCGTGCATGTTGTGGGGCATGGACAGTACCTATTTCGTTTGATTGACCTAATTTCAGGGGAGTCATTTATATTTTACAAAAATTATTACGTACTAGTCAAACAGAAAAAGCACACAGGAACGTGTGCCATCTATTGGCTTTCGCCAGAAGGATAAGAGTAGGGCAGGTGGGAGTCGAACCCACACGGTGTTACCACCGACGGATTTTAAGTCCGTTGCGTCTGCCATTCCGCCACTGCCCCGAAACGCAGGCTAATTTTACCATTATTGCTCTCCTTGTGAAGGTAATAGAAGTGATAACTGCGGTGTGAATTCGTAACTTTTATCAAATTTAATTTGGATGGATAAGGAGATATACTTCTGTGAATCATCCAGGCGGACTTACCCCCTACGGGGGGCAGGCAGTCCGCGCTCCAGAAGGGATAATGGGCTGGGCGGTAGTGAGGTGTTTACAATAAAACAGTTTATCTTGTAAGCATCTCACAGAGAAAAGACTGTATGATTTCCGTTTATAATTTGACCTAGACTATGCTAAGGAGATGAATTTGGCCGAAATTAACGATCTGGACCCGCTGTATCAGAACCCCGACGCCCCGCCAAGAAACAGAGCGAGGGACCTGATCGCGCGGATGACCCTGGCTGAGAAGATTGGCTCGATGATGGATGATTCGCCCGGCGTCGAGCGGCTGGGTATCCCGCCCTATAACTGGTGGAATGAGGCGCTGCATGGCGTGGCCCGGGCGGGGACGGCGACCGTCTTCCCCCAGGCCATTGGCATCGCCGCCACCTGGAACGAGGACCTGGTCTTCCGGATGGCCAGCGTGATCTCGGATGAAGCCCGAGCCAAACATCACGACGCGCTGCGTCAGGGCGATCACGGCCGCTACAAGGGGCTGACTTTCTGGTCGCCAAACATCAACATTTTTCGCGACCCCCGCTGGGGCCGCGGGCAGGAGACCTATGGTGAGGATCCCTACCTGACCTCGCGGATCGGCGTGCAGTTCGTGCGCGGCTTGCAGGGGAATGATCCCCACTACCTGAAAACAGCGGCCTGCGCCAAGCATTACCTGGCCCACAGCGGTCCCGAAGCACGCCGGCACGAATTTGACGCGCAGGTGAGCGTGCGTGACCTGGCGATGACTTACCTGCCGGCCTTCGAGGCTCTGGTGCGGGAGGCGGATGTGGCGGGCGTGATGGGCGCCTATAACCGGGTGAACGGTGAGGCCTGCTGCGCCAGCCCGAACCTGCTGCAATACATGCTCCGAAGGGAGATGGGATTCAGAGGCTATATCGTCTCCGATTGCGGCGCCATCAAGGATATCTACGCCCATCACAAGCTGGTGGAGACGCCGGCCGAAGCCTCCGCGGAGGCCGTGCGGGCGGGCTGTGACTTGAATTGCGGCTGTACCTACGAATACATCTTTGCCGCGCTGGGCAACGGCCTGCTGCGGGAGCGTGATATCGATCGAGCGTTGCTGAACCTGTATGAGCTGCGGTTCCGGCTGGGCATGTTCGACCCGGAAGAACGGGTGCCCTATGCGCAGATCCCGATCCAGGCCAATGACTCCCCGGCCAACCAGGCGCTGGCGCTGGAGGTGGCCCGGCAATCGTTGGTCTTGCTCAAGAACGCGGATCATTTCCTGCCGCTGTCCAAGAACCTGGGGCGGATCGCCGTGATCGGCCCGAACGCCGATGATGAGCTCGTGCTGCGGGGCAATTATTCCGGCACCCCGTCCAGCGCCGTCAGCGTGCTGGCGGGCATCCGGAGCCTGCTCTCGCCCGCGGCAGAGGTGCTTGCGGCCCGCGGCTGTGCTATCGCTGCCCCGGGGCAGTCGGGATTTACGGCGGCCGTGGAAGCCGCCCAGGATGCGGAAGTGGCCGTTGTGGTGCTGGGATTGTCACAGGAATTGGAGGGGGAAGAAGGCCAGTCGGAAGGCAACCCCGACGGGCAGCATAGCGGCGGTGACCGGGTGAACCTCGAGCTGCCGGGAGAGCAGGGGGCGCTATTGGAAGCGGTCTCAGCCACCGGGACGCCGGTGGTGTTGGTCCTGCTGAACGGCAGTGCATTGGCCGTCAACTGGGCGGATGAACACGTTCCGGCCATCCTGGAAGCTTGGTATCCGGGGCAGGCCGGCGGGCGCGCCGTGGCTGAGGCCTTATTTGGCGATGTGAACCCCGGCGGGAAACTCCCCGTGACTTTTTACAAGTCTGTGGATCAATTGCCGCCCTTCGAGGATTATGCCATGCAGGGCCGCACCTATCGCTACTTCGATGGCGAGGTGCTCTATCCCTTCGGTTTCGGTCTCAGCTACACCCGGTTTGAATACGAAGATCTGGCGTTGAACATGGACCGGATGACCGGTCCGGAGACGTTAGAGCTGGCTTGCACGGTTCGCAATACCGGAGAGGTGGCCGGGGACGAGGTCGTGCAAGTCTATGTGCGCGACGACGAGGCCCCCCTGCCCGTGCCGAGGCATAGCCTGGCTGCGTTCAAACGGGTGCACCTGGCGCCGGGTGAATCCCGCAAGCTGATCTTTAGGCTGCGGCCCAGGGTCTTTGCCCTGGTTGATGAGGCTGGCGATTGGATGATCGAACCGGGGACCTTTACCCTCTCCGTGGGCGGCGGTCAGCCCGGTTACACGTCCACGCTGCAGACTCAGGTCGAAATGGTTGGCAAGACAGTGTATTTGGATAAATCAGCCTAACCCGGCATTGTTCGGGACATTACTCAGAAAGTAGTTGGATGGCTATATCGTTATCAATATGGAACTGGTTGTTGGCATTCTCGCCTGTGCTTGTCGTGGTTGTACTGATGCTGGTCTTCCGTTGGGGTGGGAGCCGGGCGGGTGGAATAGGCTGGTTTGCGGCCGTGTTGGTGGCTGTGCTGTTTTTTAGGGTGGGGTTTGAAACGCTGGCTTATGCGCAGGTGAAGGCAATCCTGCTCAGTTTGGACGTGCTCTTCATTATCTGGGCAGCTTTGTTATTATTCAACATTGCCCGGGAAGCCGGCGCGATCCGGATGATCGGGCGGGCGCTGCCCGCATTGACCGGCGACCCGGTGATGCAGTCGCTGCTGATCGGCTGGTTGATGGTGTCTTTCCTGCAGGGAATGGGCGGCTTCGGCGTCCCGGTGGCAGTCTGCGCACCGCTGCTGGTCGGCCTGGGCTATTCGCCCGTACAGGCGGTGGCGATGGCCGCGATCGGGCATGGCTGGGCGGTCTCGTTTGGCTCGCTGGCGTCCGCCTTCCAGACACTGATGGCGATCACAGGTCTGCCGGGTGTGGTAATAGCCCCTTTTTCTGCTTTATTACTGGGGATCGCTTGCATTCCCAGCGGCTTGTTGGTGGCTCTGATCGGCCACGGTTGGAAAGGCATCAAGCGCGCCTTGGGGCCGGTGCTGCTGATCGGCCTGGTGATGGGTGTGACGCAATACGCCCTGGCGACGAACGGGCTTTGGACCCTGGGCGCGACCGGCGCAGGGATTGCCGGGCTGGTGGTGGGGATCGGCTTGATGCGGTTGCCGGCCTTCCGTTCAAAACCGGAGGACCTTGAACTGCCCTCGCCGGATAAGGCGGACGAGGGTAAGAACCTTTGGCTTTCGCTGCTGGCCTATGGCCTGTTGGTGGTTCTGGCTTTTTCAATCAACCTGATCCGACCGGTGGATGAGTTCCTGAGTCAGGTAAGCTTTACACTCAACTTCCCCGAACTGACAACGGGGTTGGGCTGGGTGACCCCGGCCGGTACGGGCCGGGTGATCAATATTTTCGGGCACCCGGGCGCGATCTTGCTCTACACGTCGATTATTGCCTATCTGATCTATCGCAAGCTTGGTTATATCCAAAAAGGCGCGCTCGGACCGATCCTGGGCCGGGTGGTGAAAGGGGGTGTAAACTCCAGCCTGGGTATCCTGGCGATGGTCGGCTTGGCCTCGGTGATGCTGCATAGCGGGATGACGTTCCTGCTGGCAGAGGGGCTCAGCGTGAGCTTCAGTCGGTCGGCTTACCCGGCGGTAGCGCCTTTCATTGGCGCGCTGGGCGCGTTCATCACAGGCAGTAATAGTAACGCCAACGTACTCTTCGCCGGATTGCAGCAAAACGCAGCCGAACTGATGAACCTGAGCGTCCCGCTGATCGTCAGCGCGCAGACTGCCGGGGCGG
>JAXHUD010000121.1:0-7470 GCA_034189815.1 Chloroflexota bacterium | reverse complement strand
CTTTTGAGCCAATGGCCGGTCTGGCAGATATTGCAAGAGGTTTGGGAAAGTCCGAAGAAGCCCTGGACTACGCAGAAAAAATATTAACGGCGATTGAAGCAGGTCCCCTGGAGGGGCCAGACCGGGGTCTGTGGATCCATTTGGTGTGTTACCAGGTGTTGGCGCAAACCGGTGACCACCGGGCGCCCGCTGTTATAAAGCGCGCACATCAACTTTTATCACATCGTGCTGAAGCCATATCGAATCATAAATTTCGTCAATCCTATCTGTCGGGGGTCAGTGAACATCGTGAGATCTGCAATATTTGGAAGTCCTTGCTTAAGAACAATTAAGAATTTTGTAAGGGGGATTTGATATCCTGTTCATAAGACAGAAATTTCATTCTTCCTGAACTGGAGTTGTTGTGGCTGCACCATTACACCGTCAAACCATCGCGCTTATTGTTCGGGTATGGGCTGAGTATCTGGATGACCAATCAACCTGCTGGCGCGGGGTGATTGATAGCCCCCAGTCGGATGAGGTCGAGCCGTTTACCAGCCTGGATGAAATGACTCAGATTATCCAACGAGAAGTCTTATCTGTGATCAGCACAACAAATGCCAATCGCAAGCATCGGAAAAATGATTGATGCTGAAATTAGCTCAAGTCATGGCTATGGATTTTCGGTTTCAGTAACTCGCTAATAAGGAGGATTTCATGAAGAATAATAAATCAGGTCTTCTCATTCGTTTGGTTGTGGTATTGGGGATATTTCTCAGCCTGAGCGGCGGCAGACCGGAGAAAGTGCAAGCGCAAACGACTTGTACCTGGGATGGGACAGTAGACACAGATTGGTTTAATGCTTCCAACTGGGAGGGCTGCTATGATGGAAGTGCGAAGCCAGTCCACCCTGGTGTTGACCACGATGTGGTCATCCCGGCCGGAAAAAGCAATTACCCCTGGCTGACCGTTTACCAGGGTGCTGTTGCCATTAATTCATTGACCATCAACGCTGGCGGCCAGATCACGGTGGATGAACAAACAGGAATCACCGCCACTCAGGTTATTAATTACGGCCTGTTAACCATAGAGGATGAGGGAGGCCATTGGTTGCGCATCAATGCACCCTTCGACAACTACGGCACTGTCGAATATGGAACCGAACCCTCACTGATACTTTATTTATCCGGGACGCACACCGGCTCGTTTTCAGGAAGACAGCTGAGCTTCTTCGATGCAAGCAGTAAAGAGACCAACACCTTCGAGAATGGTTCCACCATTACAGTAGAAGTTCTCATGGTTCAAGAAAACCATGCAATAAATTTGGCAGGGGACGCTACCGCTGATAGAGTCTATATCGAAAATGAATCAACTGTCACCGTAACCAGTACCGCTACAGTTTCCTTTGGTGAAATTATTTTGCGGGGCGGGGAATATATCGTTGACACTTACACAGTTGCCTCCGGTGAAACCTTTTCTGGTAAGGGGATCATCCAGGCGAACCTGACCAACGCCGGAACGGTCAACCCCGGCGAATCCCCCGGGACAATTGCAATCGACGGCAATTACACACAGGAATCCAGCGGTACCTTGTCCATTGAAATAGGCGGTACGGCGTCGGATACAGAATACGATCAATTGGTCGTTTCAGGGGCGGCTAATTTGAGCGGCACCTTGGACGTCAGTTTGATCAACGACTTCTCACCGGCCTTAGGGGATAGTTTTACTGTTTTGACCTATGCGTCCCAAACCGGAACTTTTAGCACTGTCAATTTGCCGGATCTGCCAACCGGGCTGAAATGGGACGTTGACTATGGCGCTTCAGCCGTGACATTAACTGTCCGGGCGGAAGAGGGATCCATTAGCGGTGAGGTGACTTACATCGGCAGCCACGGTTATAACCCCGCGACGGTGAGTTTGTTCACTGACCCTGGGGAGTCTCCTGTTCATTCAATTGAGGTAACCAGCACCACCGGCGTTTACCCATATTCGATAACAGGAATTCCCAATGGAACTTACTACATTGGGGCGTTAATGGACTTGAATGGCAGCCACCAACCCGAATCAAACGAGCCTTTTGCATGGTATAGCACTGGGCCGGATGGCGTGCCAACGGCGATTGTCATCTCAAACGAAACCAATGATGTTACTGACATCGACATCCAATTAACTGACCCGGTATCACCCTATTATTTTCCCTTATTTCTTCATTGATGGCATAAGCAAACAAGGGACTCGGCTCGTCCTTCCAGGGACAGCCCTTTTTAAGCAAAACCGGACCATAGGCTTGAGTTTGGTCCGGTTTTCAGTAGAGGAAGAGATGAGATTATGGCGCTGCGACTTCCTCCAAATACTCGATCAATGCGGGCAGGAACATCAGGGACTGGCGGTTGGCAAACCCGCTGCCGCGCTCTGCCTGGGCAGTGGCCAGCGCTTCAGGGTCAAATTCCGTCCCCTCCTCGCCGGGAACAAAGCCTGCTCCGCTCATTATCACACCGCCGCCGGGCCCGCCTTCACCGCCGCCCTCGAAACTAAGACCTTCCGGTAATTCACCGCCAATTTCGCTTAGAAAATCCTCCGGCAATGTACCGTCCCCGGCGATAGCCGATCCGGGCTCAATTCCCAACTGTGCCATCATCTGGAGGGGATCGCTGTAATCCAGTTCTTCCATTACGGTCGATTGTTCCGCCGTAAAAAATTTTCGATCTGATTGCTGTTCGCCTCCAGCTCTCCGGAAGCGATGGTGTCTTCCGCGGACATGGTCTGGTAGAGCTGCCAGAGGGGCAGCAACCTTTCGGCCAGGTCCTGGGTCACGACGTTGTCCGTGCCGTCCAGCATCAGCGTGCCCAGGACCAGCTGGCTGCTGTCATCCATCTCGCCGCAAGAGGCCCCTATTTCTCCTGGTTTCTGGGCTCTGTCTATCTCATCCAAGATGCGTTGTTTAACCTCTCGGTGTATTGGCGCCGTTTGACCCGTGGTTCAACTTCCGGGTCTGGCATAGTGTTCTGTGCTTTTTCATGCTTTGTCATGTTTTCCTCTTCCGCCTACTAAATAATCGTCGGAAGTGGTTTCACAATAATAGTCACAGGGGGGCCTCGTAAATCATCCTTTCCCACCTGTTGCACAACCACCTTCTTTATGGAGTGGACTATGAAGGGTGCGCTCCTTTTTTGAGCGCACCCTTTTATATCTGTTTGTTGGCTGTCTCTATATGTTTAGTCCCCCCAAAAGGACATTCTGCCTTTTCTGGCTTTCCCACGATTTGAGCGTGGCCCGGTAGAGCGCGCGCTCAAAGTAGCCGCCCTCCGGTGAGAGTCCGTCGTAGCCCTTGCGGAACAGCACGGGCATCATTGGGTTGAGCTGCTGGGCATAGTGGGTCATGCACGCCTCGGGGTGGAAACCCGGCCAGGAATAGCAGGTGACGGTGGTGCGGCGGTTATCCGTCGGCACGCCGGGCACAACGGTATCTTCCCAGTCCTTATCCTCAGGCTGAAAAACGAATTTATCCAGGTCGCCCTTCGGGATGCCTTCGATCCCGCGCACAACCGGTGGATGGGCGTTGGGCAGGTAGGGGTCTACCGAGAGATCCACCAGGATGGCGTGCAGCGGAAGGTATTGGATCCAGTCATTGGGGATCACCGGCTCGGCCGGGTTACGCCGTTGGGTGGCGTCGATCAGAATATCCGTTTCCTTTAGCAAGCCGATCATTTTGTCTTTGTGGTCGCTCAGGTTGCGCCCGATGGCCTGGCAGATCGCACCGGGGCCGCCGTTGGCGATGTGTTCGTTGTTGCGCTCGATATTGCCGAGGTGCACGGCCGCGTCCACCGCGTGTTTGCCCACCATGCCGGTTCCCAGCAGCAGCGAGCGGATCGGCTTGCCATCCGGCCGCACCAGACCCGGCCAGTGGTCTTCCATCAGACCGAAGGCGACCTCCAACCCGTTCCAGGCCACAGCCTTCATGTTCTCCACCAGGCGCACGTCGTTGTCGTCGATGATGTTATCAAGCGAGATCGTCTTCAGGCCCAGGTCCTTGAACAGCGGGATCCGGTTGGGATGCGTGGGGTAGTGCAGCATGGACATCAGGATCGTGCCCGGTTTCATCCGGTCGAAGTCTTCATCCGGTGAGCGCAACACCAACACCAGGTCCTGGTCGAAGGCATCTTGCCGGGTGCCGTAGGAGACGTTCTGGTTCCCCTGACGGTAGTCGGCCTTATCGAACCCCGAACGGGAGCCGTAGCCTTCTTCAATGACTACCAGGATCCCCAGGTCGGCGATAGTTTGAATGAAATCCGGCAGGAAAACGCGCTTTTCACCGGATTCCTGCAGCATGCGGGGGAATCCAATTGATTTCGGCGGGGTCATAAAAGTCCTTTCATTATGAGGTTGTCGGGTTGGGTATAAGTGCACAGCTGACAGGACATGCCGGACAGACAGACGGGACGCAGAGGCGGGGTGAGGACGCCCTGCAGCGCAGGTGAGCGGGGCGAGTTTTCAGTTGTTCGCACAAAGATGAGGTTACTTCGGCGGCTTAATTATACTGGATGCGTCAATCTGAATCTGACACGGCGGGGCGGGGTTTTGCACAAATTAAATGTTGCGGACAGTGGTGATCCCGGCCTCAAAGTTTATTGGGATTGTAATGTCACGTCGCTTCTCACAACGGCAAAATCCAAAAACTCTCGATTTTCGATTAAAATAGCCATAATTTCGGATGGCAAATTCTCTAACTTAAGGAGGAAAAATTGTATCAACCTGAACTGGCCGACCCTGGCATCCTGCGCTCGGGGGAGAACTCCCAGTGGGTCGTCATCCCCTGCTGGCACTGGTGATCTATGTTTACACCAAGGAATATTAAAAAGGTAATTTCAAGGGCATCGCGGCCGGCCTGGCGCTCTACGGCGTGCGCAGGCTCTACGAGATTGTCAACGCGCTGATGCTGGTGGTGTTTACCGGTATATTGAAGTGGATCTGATCCGGTTTCTCCAGACGGTCTGGCGCCGCAGGGACAAATTCTCAACGGGGAAAACTGTTCCTTTTTCCGATTTTCACCGATATCTTAATTAAAAGGGACGTTGAAGCTCGATCTTCTTACAAACATGGACGTCAAGCACGCTTAGTGTGACTGGCACTCCGACCATAAGACGCGAACAATATGACCTCTGACAAAACGTTGGCCCGAAAAGCGGCGCAAAACCCCAAAGCCTTTGGCGAGCTGTTCGATCGGTATTCGCTCAAGGTCTACCAGTATACCTACAGCAGGGTCCATCATCATGAGACCGCTGAAGATATCACCTCCCAGGTCTTCCATGATGCCTTTGAAGGCATCAGCCACTACAAACCCATTGGGCCTTTCGCCGCCTGGCTTTTCACCATCGCTCGGCGAAGGATCGCCGATTTTTTCAGGCGGGCAAACTCGACTGATGAGCTGCCGGATAACCTTCCGCAAGCGTCAAGGGGGATATTGGATACGGTCATCGAGGAGGAATCGCTCCGAAATCTGGAGAGGCACCTCCAGGCATTGAATGAAGAGGAGCGTGAGCTCATCCGGCTGCGGTTTGCCGCTGAGATGCGGTACAAGGACATTGCCGCCCTTGTGGACAAAACACCGGGTGCCGTCAAGATGGCAATCTATCGTCTCTTGGATCGACTAAAAGAAAACATGGAGAAAACCGATGGCTAAAAATAAAAATCTTGACCCTAAATTAGAAGAACAATTACATCAATACTACGATGTCGATCCCCGGCCTGGTTTCCTGCCCGAACTGAGACGTGATCTGCAGGATCGTTATGCCACACGTCCGGCGATGCGCCTCAAACTCCGTCCGGCGCTGGCTTTGGCCGGGACCGTGATCGCGCTGGTCCTGGTCTTGTTTGCCACCCCGGTGGGGGACGCGTTGGGCCAGGTCCTGGTTGAACTGTTCCAGACGGCGGAGGATGATGTGCTGCCTTACCCGCCAGCTCAGACAGCGATCGCCGAATACACCATGACGGCCGCATTGGGGCCAACCAGCACCCCTGTGTTCACCGCGACCAAAACACCCGACGTGACCCCGACTCCTGACCCTGCAAGCTATCTCGCTGCTAATAAGACCGTAGACGAGGTTGAAGAAACCGCCGGATTTGACATTCTTGTCCCCGAAGAAGTCCCCGAAGATCTTGTTTTTCGGGGCGCTACCTATGATCCCGAAACAAATGTCTCCCGCTTGTTCTACGATTTAATCGGGCGCAGGACGAATGGGCTATCTATCTTTCAGGAGCCGGTCACGGGTATGGCGGATTGCGACCTTTGCTCTGATATTGGTCCAAGTGCGAATGTTAAAGAAGTCCAGATCGGTGATGTTACCGGCGAATATGTCGTCGGCACATGGATATTGGAGGATGGTTACCGGATTTGGAAGAACGAACAATGGCTGAAACGACTTCGCTGGCAAACGGATGACACGGTATTTGAACTCACGTTTTTTGGCCCTCCAGCGACATTGTTAAGTAAGGACTTCGTTGAAATTGCCGAAAGCATGACCAGTGAGAATCCACAGCCAACACCTACATCCCCTCCGCCAACGGCCACACCGACGGGAATCTACACAACACTTGATCTTTCAATCAAGGAAAATGCAGATCTGACTCTCAAAGAAGTTGAAGAGGCTGCCGGTTTCGAGGTCCTCGTGCCCGCTTATCTTCCGAAATTCGAGTTCCATGGCGCAGCTTACGACCCAGACACCAATATGGTTTACCTGTTCTATGACGACGGTCTGCTCCTAAGGCAAGAACCGATCACGGATAGGGATGATTGTGATATCTGCGATGAAATCAGGGTAGGGACGAGTCTCGATACTGTGCAATTTGGCGATATTGAAGCGGAATATTCACACGGAATTTGGGCGTTTATCGACGAAGACAATCGCACGACGACGGCGCCTCAGCCAAAGCGGTTCCGCTGGCAGGTGAATGATATGCTCTTCGAAATATATTACGATCATAACCCCAGTGAGTTGGGAGTTGGCGACCTGATTGTGATGGCCAAGAGCTACCGGTAGGATCGCTGACCCACAAAGACAATAGAAAAACCGGGTGCATTCTGAAACGAGATGCATCCGGTTTTGTCATGGTGACATGTTTTTGGGGGCAGGTCTAAATGGCGCAGTGAATGATATCGGCTCAATACCCGCGCTGCAAATCAACCTGGTTATAGAGCGGCAAATCCGTAAGATAGCGGTTGAGGTTGGCAAGGAACAGCGAGAGGGTTTCCTCTTCGATGTGCGTACCGATGCCGGAGATGTGCGGGCTGAGGATCACGTTTTCCAGGTCCCAGAGCGGGCTGTCCTCGGGCAGCGGTTCTTCTTCGAAGACGTCCAGCGCCGCGCCAGCCAATTGGCCTGCTTTCAGGGCCGTCACCAGGGCAGCCTCGTCAACCAGCTTGCCCCGCCCTACATTCACCAGGAATGCGGTTTCCTTCATCGCCTCAAACGCTTTCGCATTGAGGATGTGGTG
>JAXHUD010000120.1:0-7555 GCA_034189815.1 Chloroflexota bacterium | reverse complement strand
GGTCCTCATTTTCTTTTACACTGATCTTATCTATCATTTGATCGTGATGTTCTTGCACTCGCACATATTTCGCAATCGTCGCTTCATTCAACCCTACCGCGCTCACATAATATCCCCTTGACCAGAAATGCCGATTCCCAAATTTATATTTAAGATTCGCATGCCGATCAAATATCATCAATGCCTTTTCCCTTTTAGATATCCCATATTTTTCATGACGCTCAGCTTTGGCGGAATCGAAGCTAACACATGGATATGATCTGGCTTGGCATTCCCTTTTATTATCTCCACCTCTTTCCACTTACATAGGTCTCGTAGTATCTCTACTATACTATACTGTCCTTTATTTCGTTATTGATGCTTTTCCTTCTATGTTTCGGTGTAAACACGATATGATATTTACACATCCACTTCGCATGTGCTAAACCCTTAGCCATGGGGGCTACTCCTTTTGTCTTTGTCGGCTTGACCTTCCTTCATTGTACAGGAGTGGCTCCGTCCTATAAGTCTTTGTCTCCACCCGCTAAGCGGGTGGTTTTTTGTTTCGGGCGTCCCGCCCTCAACACCCTGAGGGCATTAAAAAACCCGCCCGGAGGCGGGGTTTTGCCATGTGGCAAATAATTATTTCCTATTTTTATTCCGGATAGCGATCCGCTTCAGCAGGGTTTCGAGCGTATCCATCATCGCGTTGACTTCCTCAGCGGGCAAAGATCCAGTAATTTCAGTCGCAGCCTTATCCAGAAATTTAGGATCTTCGCTGACTTCAGCCTTGATTCCTCTCATCGTGCGCACAAAGCTTCGAGCGATTTTAGCGGCCGGGGGTTTGGGTGCGCGGGGTTTGCGCTTGGCGGTTGGTTTATCATCCAGCGCATCTTCCGCCAGCAACCGTTGAAATTCACGAACACTGGGCGGATCATCCTGCTTGAGATAGTAGTCAATCGCTTTCTTCTGTTCTTTTTCCGAGAGTGACATCAGGTGGCGCAGGATGCCCTCCGGGATATCCGCCTGGTCGGCCAAATACTGTAATTGGATCGGTAATTCTAATAATTTTCGGAACCGGTAATATTGATACTGGCTGATTCCCAAAGTCTCTTCGATGCGTTGGGCTGTTTCGGCCGTCGTTTTCACGTCGAACATTTTTTGGAAATATGCGTCTTCCGACTCGCCGGGTTCCGGCATCACGTCGGCATCCTCCAGAATAATCCGGGCGATCGCGCGGGCCTTGCCGATGGCCGTCAGCGGTTTATGGGTGATGTTTTCCAGGATCTGTTTCCGCACCGTGGGGTCGTCATCCACGAGCGCCAGAACGTGGGGCTCTTCTTCATCCCCCGCCATGACCGAGCGGATAACCGTAGCCCAAAACCGGCGTTCACCGGTGAGGATCAGGAAGACCTGTTCCCCTTTATCGTTCTTGATGAAATGACCAGTGATCGGTTTGATTTGGCCGTCCTGGTCCAGCGAGCGGCCCAGCTGCATTAATTCGTCCAGTTCGTTGCGGACAAGGTTGTCTTTGCGAGCCAAGTCGATCCACTTTTTTGCGACCGCTTGCCAATCCAATTCGCCCTCAAAGAAAGGTTCTCTCAGTGTGCGCGGGAGGACATGCCGGGCCTGGTAACGATCCGGGCGGACGGCGGAGATTTGAATGGAGTACGTGGATTGCCGGTTGACCTGAATACGGGAAGCTTTGGGTCGTTTGGCGTCTGGCCTGGCCGATCCGGATTCCTGCTGCTGGTCGGCGGCGTCTCCCTCCGTCTCCGAGAAGACGCTTGTGAGATCCATTCCTGAAAATGTCGGGCGCTTAGCCATGGGTCACTACTTTCTCTACGGGCGATACACAATTATTCGTCAATCCGCTCTACCACAGAGCGAACGACCTTTAAGAATTGGCGATAGGGTTGTGATTGGGGTGTGGTAAAAGCAAAAATATCCGATCCGGACATATTGGCATCCTCTACCTCCACCAGGTCTTTGATGTAAGGTAAGACCAGGTCCGGGTAGCCCTGGTTAATTTCTTCGATAGCCTCCATATATCGTTTGCGCGCCACGCGCACCCGGGAAGGCACCACACCAATCACCTTCAAATCGGGATTTGAATCCCGTTTGACCCGGTTGATGGTGGCAAAGATGGACGAGAGCCCGATGATGGACAAGGGGTCCGGTTCTATCGGCACCAGTGTATATTGGCTGGCAATCAACGAGGCAACCGGGATGATATTTAAAGAGGGGGGATTGTCAATGATGATATGGCTGTAATATTCCACAATCGGTTGAAGGAAATTGTAAAGCTGTGATTCGCCATGTGGCAAATTATGCAGCTGGAACGGCAGCTCAATCATCTTCTCATGGTCGGTCTTGAAAACGTGCACCTTGTTTTCCGAATCCTTGGGGATCCCGGATTCGACGATCAAATCGTCGTAGTCACCGAAACCATCCAGGAGGGCCTGGGGAAACGAATTGTCAACCGTGATCAAGGGCATGTATGAGGCGCTGTCATGCGGCCCGCCACAGGCGATCATTGTCGCATTGAGCTGGTCATCCAGGTCGACCAGGAGCACGGGTTTAGGATCCCTGTGTTTGCGTTCTTCGTGGATCGCCAGACCCGCCGCCAGGTTCACGCTGACCGTTGTCTTGCCAACGCCGCCCTTGTGGTTAAGCACTGAGATTATTGCCATAAATATAATTCTCCGGTGATTAGATTCAGGTTACCCCCATAATAGCATAATAATTTACTTTTCACAAGTATTTATTGCCGAATTCGGCGAAATGGCCCTCATTTTTTGCCGATTTTGACGTATTGACATAAATCTGGAGGCATGTTACAGTCGGTATATGAGCGAAACGCTGTCCTACACCGAGCTAAATAATACGGTGGGGCTGAACGACAACCCCTTCCTGCACTACCCGGACCATCGGTTCTTTGTACCTGTCATCCAGGAGCAAACCGAAGCCGTCCGGACCGTGAACAACTTCCTGCTCAGCAACGCTGAGAACGGGCTGATTGTCTTCACGGTGCCCACCGGCTGGGGTAAGACCACCCTCGCCAGGCGCATCGTTAACAGCTTCACCCCGGGGCTCACCCGGGGCGCCGATCGCGGCGTTTATATGGATGGCAACCTGTTGCTCAACAATCGTCAGTTCCTGATCGACCTTCTGGAATTACTCCATGTCGAAGGCCATCGCTCCAACGCGCAGCGCCTAAAGAATTTTTACAATTATGTAGACGGTTTGTCAAGCGGTCTCCTGCTTATGATCGACAACGAACCGCAGGATTTCGAATTGATCGAGCCGGCCCTCTTCGACTTTCTGGAGTGGTCCAAAAGCAATAATAATAAGATCCGGATTGGGCTCTTTGCGCGTGACCTGATCGAACCGGCGGAGTATCTCGGCAAGCTGCAGGAACATCTGGCGCATTACCAGCGCTTCGGCGGCGCCACCGTGCCCGAGCTGGTGCGGCTCCTGGTCGGCCGGTGCAAGATGGCCGGCATGCAGGACCCCGCCAGGCTCTTTACCGATGAGGCCTGGCTCGAGTTCGCCGAAAAAGGCAGCCCTTCGATCAGCTCAACCTTGGGATATGCGAATACCGCGTTTGAAACCCGGGTCTCTGAAATGAAAGAGAGTCAGCGGCATGAATTCAATTTCTAGATTCTTGCCACGTGGCAAATCCCGAGCAGGTCGGATGTCCCGTTCCTTATGGATTGTCCTCGGTAGGGCAGGGCTGCAAATTGAAAATGAAGGAGGATGCAATTTGATCGCGCAAATGTGATGAAATCGGATGTATTTAAGGCGAAAAGCCCGCTGCAACGGGCTTTCCCTGGATTTCCCTACATTTTTCTAGTGGTTGTAGGAGATTGGTGTGTACTTAACTTTACACAATCAGATTGTACAATATGAAACCCCGGCTGTCAAGAGTCGAACATATATTGGGTTAAGATTCTGGGTTATTTCGTATAGTTTATTGTCGAGCCGTTCTGTAGCCTTTGGGGTCTGTCGATGACGGATACCTTACTGGACTACGAGGTCTTCGACCGGCTGCGGGCGCACCTTGGCGATGCCAACGGCGAGGTAGAAGCCGCTTTCTCAGAGTGGGTTTTGGGCTATGGTTTCCGGGTAGGGCAGGGCGCAGATGCCACCGCAACAGGCGGGGTTTTTGTGCTGCTCTGCAATACCCAGGACATGATTTCGCTGCAGAATGCAATTGACGACGGGCTGCCCGAGCGCTCGCTGACGCTGGCAGGACATACCATCCCCGTCCTCGTGCTGGATTCTCTCGGGCCCCAATCCCTGGTGCACAGTCTTTCCCTACCGGCCGATACAACGACATCACCGTCCGATAACAACCAGGCAACCCATCAAAGCCTGGCCGATTGGGTCCAGGTCTCATTGGGGCAAACCCTGCGCCAGGTCGTGCTGCAAGAGAACCGCAAGGTCATCCTGCCGGCCTATCTCCTGCGTTTTACCCCTTTTACCTCCCCTAACCTGATCCTGCTTTGGGCTGCGCTCAGACAAATCCACTACCTGCACCAGACCGGCCGGTCGGCCAACGACGACTTCGAGCAGCGCACGGTCACTGCCCGGATGAACGAGATCAGCCGCTGGTGCGGGTTCTCACGCACGACCATCTACCGTCTGCTGCATGAAGATGAACGCAGCCGCTGGCTGATCCAGGTGGAAAACCGCGGGGCGATCCAAAATGATCGGGGGCAACACGTTTCGCTGCCCAATCAATACCGTCTTGAACCGCTCCAGCTCACACCTGGTGACGCCGCTGACTTCGCCGCATACCTGGCAACCCATCAGTCCGACTGGCCCGATCTCGACGCGGCCCTGGTCACCCTGGCCAAGACTGAGAAACGGCAGGTCCTGACCTATCCCTACCGCACGCCTCAACCCGGAGATCGGGAAGCTCCAACCGACATTCTGACCCTGCTCCGGGAAGTCTTCGGCTCCTTCGCCCTGACGGCCGAACGTCTGGCCCTGTTGGATAAAGTCCGCGCAAACCTGATCGGCGACGACTTCGTAGCGGTGCCCTGGTATCTCCTGCGCCGTCTGTTGCCAGTTTATGGCGCCTCTATCGTCACTCTCTACCTGATGAGCCAGCCCCTGCTCTATCGCAACGGCGGCGTTCATCGGGATACGTTCTGGCTGCCCGGTGGGGCCGATGCGGTAGTCGCCTGGACGGACGATCGCTCTGTCGGGAAATACTTCCCCAAGGCCAACGCCAAAGGCCGGGGGCGTCCTGCTTCCGGGAAGGGCGCCAGTGATGGCGCCTGGCGCAAGAATAAACGGGAGTTGCTCTCAGACTTCTTCCTGCGGGTTAAGACTCAAAAGGATGACCAGGGCGAAACGCAATGGCAGATCCAGGTCCATGATCTGCCTGTGCTGCCCGCCGACGAAGCGCTGATGGCCTCGGTCTACAGCCGCCTGGCCGACCTGATCCGCGAGCAGCAGCTCACGCCGCTCATCAACCTGCTCGACGCCATCGAACCACAATCAGCTCAACCGCCCACATCCGCCCTGCTTGACCTGATCTACCGTACGCCGCAAACGGCGGAAGCCACGCAAGCCCTGACTTGTCTCGCCCGAGGGATTATTTCCGATTATGAAACACCGGATGAGCCGAGAATATCCAATTTTGAAACGCCGGTCGGCCGGTTAATTTCACTTTTTGCAACGTCGGAAAACGGATTATTTTCCAAATCCGCGACACCGGCGATAGCTTTAATTTCCGAAATTGAAACCCATTTAAAGATTCTGGAGAGAATTAAAGATTCAATTAAAAAATTAATAAATTCAACTATCCAACCAGATTCAGGATCACAACGCGAGTCAACAAAGATCGACAACCCCGGTCGGCTGGATTGGGACTTTAACAAAATTTTACAAATCACCAAACCCAAATATCAACAAGAAATCCTGAATGACCTCGCAAAACAGCGGGCTTTCAAAGCCTGGCTGATCCAGGACGCGCTCAGTCCCCGGGTGCAGCAGCCCTTGAACCTGGCGATCACGCAAACGCTGCAGGACACGGCCCAACCCCAGGCCGCTGCAATCCGGCTGATGCAAATGCCGCCAGGTGCGCTGAAAGCGCTGCTGGAGAGTGCACTGAGATCACCCTCGGGCCCGGGCTTCAGTAGCGACCCCGACCAGCGTAAACGGTTTGCCGATCTGAAGCTGCTCCTGATGGGGCAGGATCCGCAAACCAGAGCAATCCTGTTGCAGCGCTTGTTGGATTTGGTAGACAGGTTGGCCTGATGAGAATTTCGGATAGATTAATTCTTGTAAATGGTTCGATGGTCGCTTTTGGGATTCTACTTTGGCTCTGGTTTCAATCCGGGTTGGGGTTGAATTTATCGATAATAAACTCTCTGGATTGGGGGGAGTTGCAATATCCCAGACTGGTGAGCATTCGCGTCAATAAAAAAACGGTTGCCGAAATAGCTTCAGCAGCCGTTCAGGATAGGTTGCGAGCGCCCGGGTTATCCCCGCAGGCAGATGGTGATCAGGTGGTCGGCGATCAGGTGGAAATCCTCGACTATTTCGATGGTGTCGGAGGGGACGACCAGGATGTGGTCGACCATTTTGGCGAGTTCTCCGCCGTCGAAGCCGGTCAGGCCGAGGGTGACGGCGCCGGCCTGCTTGGCCACTTCAACCGTTTTCAGCACGTTGGGGGAGTTGCCGCTGGCGCTGATGGCGATCAGGACGTCATCCTCACGGATCAGGCCCAGGGCGGGTTCAGCGAAGATCTCGCTGTAGTCCTCGTCGTTGGCATAGGCTGTGAGAGCGGGGATGTTATCACCAAGGCCGATCATGCGCAGTCGTTTTTGGTCAGGCATGCGGGTGTTTTTGGCAAAGTCACAGACCATGTGGGAGGCTGTGGCCCAGCTTCCGCCGTTCCCACAGGTGAAGACCGTCGCCTCACGTTCGCGGGCGGCTTCGATCTTATCCAAAATAGCGAGCAGGTCCTGTCCGGGAAATTTATCGATCACGGCTTTCAAAGTCGTCAGATATTGTTGGATCTTTTTTTCGTGGTTCGTCATTTTTGTTATTGCTCCAATTGTTTTTGATACTGGTAATGGCGAGATAATAAATCCGTTTGGGTTGCGATACCCGTCGTGCCGAGTTGCTGGATAGTGATAGAACCGACCAGATTGCCGATATAGGCGGCTTCTGCGGGGGAGGCGCCGGCGCAGCGCGCCAGGCCCGTCCCGGCGAGAACGGAATCGCCTGCACCGACGATATCGATCGGGCCTTCGACCCGGACGCCGGGGTGGTGAAAAGGGCCGTCCCCAGCCAGACCGAGGATACCGTGCTCTCCCAGAGTGATGAAAACCGGGCGCCGGTTCACCTCCCAGAGGCGCTTTGCGCATTCTTCAGCCGCCTTTAGGGAGTCGTTCGCGGGATCGATATATAGGTCATGATCTGACATATATCTCACCGCGCGCACCGCCTCGGTGAGATTCAATTTCAGACCCACGCCCTCGTAGGCGGCGGCGAAATGACGCGAATCGACGATCACTGGCTTGTCCGGGTGGGCCGCGGCGGCCTCTGAAAGGGC